>DATIOA010000001.1:0-12195 GCA_035473575.1 Rudaea sp.
GTCGGTGGAATCCGCGTTTCGCGAGCCTGACGGCCTGCTCGCTGCCGGTGGGGACCTGTCGCCGGAACGCTTGCTCGATGCCTACCGACACGGCATCTTTCCGTGGTTTTCGCATGGCCAGCCGATCCTGTGGTGGTCGCCGGATCCGCGCACCGTGTTCGCCACCGACCGCGTTCATGTCTCTTCCCGGCTCAGGCGCTGGCTGCGGCAATGCGATTGGACGATCCATGCCGATGGCGCTTTCGCGGACGTCGTACGTGCCTGCGCGGAGCCGCGTCCGCACCAGCCGACGACGTGGATCAGTGCCGAGATGTTCGACGCGTACTGTCGGCTGCACGAGCTCGGCCACGCGCACAGCGTGGAGGTGCGCGCCGAGTCCGGCCGCCTCGTCGGCGGCATCTACGGCCTCGCCATCGGCCGCATGTTTTTCGGCGAATCCATGTTCAGCGCCTCAACGAACGGATCGAAAGTCGCTCTGATCGGGCTGTGCCGCGTACTGCGAGAATGGGGTTTCGCCTTGCTCGATGCGCAGGTCGCCTCACCACATTTGACTACGTTGGGTGCGTTCGAGATGCCGCGAAGCGAATTCGTCGCTCGTGTCGCCAAGGCTTGCGCCGAGCCATTGCCCGCCGAAAACTGGCGCGAGCGTTGGCCCTGCGCGACAGCGTCGGAGTTGGCTTGACGACCCGTTCCGCTCGCACACGGCCTCGATCGTGTAGAATGCCCCGCCGCGAGAATATCCTGTACCCCGATCAAGAGAACAAATGGCGAAGGACGATCAAATCGAAATGGAAGGCACGGTGCTCGACACCCTGCCCAACACCATGTTCCGCGTGCAACTGGAAAACGGTCACATCGTGACCGCGCACATTTCCGGGCGCATGCGCAAGAATTACATCCGCATCCTGACCGGCGACAAGGTCAAGGTCGAGATGACGCCCTACGACCTGACCAAGGGCCGCATCACCTACCGCATGAAGTAAACGCGGCGCACGGATACGAAAACGGCGGCCAGTGGCCGCCGTTTTTCTTTTCCGCGATCGCAGGGCTACTCGACAACGGCCGGCAATTTCTCGTCGGCTTCGATGCGCACGTCGAGCTTGCCATCCTTGACGCTCAGCCAAACCCTGCCGCCTTCGGCGAGCTTGCCGAACAGCAATTCGTCGGCGAGCGGGCGCTTGACGCTGTCCTGGATCGTGCGTGCCATCGGCCGCGCGCCCATCTGCGGATCGAAGCCGTGCTCGGCCAGCCAGCGCCGCGCGTCGGCATCGACATTCAGCGATACGTGCTTTTCCTGCAACTGCGCTTCCAGTTCGATCAGGAACTTGTCGACCACGCGCAGGATGTGCTCCATGTCCAGCGACGCGAATTGGATGATCGCGTCCAGCCGGTTGCGGAACTCCGGCGCGAACGCTTTGCGGATCGTCTCCATCGCGTCCGGCGAATGGTTCTGCTCGACAAAGCCAATGGTGCGGCGCGCGGCCTGCGCGGCGCCGGCATTCGTCGTCATCACCACGATGACGTTGCGGAAATTCGCCTCGCGCCCATTCGTGTCGGTGAGCTTGCCGTGGTCCATGATCTGCAACAGGATGTTGTAGACGTCCGGATGCGCCTTCTCGATCTCGTCGAGCAGCAGCACGCTATGCGGATGCTTGACGATCTGCTCGGTGAGCAGACCGCCCTGGTCGAATCCGACATAGCCCGGCGGCGCGCCGATCAGGCGCGATACCGAATGCGACTCCATGTATTCGGACATGTCGAAGCGAACCAGCTCGATGCCCAGCTGCAGCGCAAGCTGACGCGTGACCTCGGTCTTGCCGACACCAGTCGGGCCGGCAAGCAGGAACGCACCGATCGGCTTTTGCGAATTGCCCAGACCCGAGCGCGCCATCTTGATCGAGGCGGCGAGCGCGTCGATGGCCTGGTCCTGGCCGAACACGACCATTTTCAGGTTGCGATCGAGGTTCTTGAGCACGTCGCGATCCGACGCGGATACCTGCTTGGGCGGGATCCGCGCCATGCGTGCGACGATGTATTCAATCTCGGCCACGTCGACCACGCTCTTGCGTTCGTTCTCCGGCAACAGGCGCTGGCGGGCACCGGCCTCGTCGATCACGTCGATGGCCTTGTCCGGCAACAGGCGGTCGCCGATGTGCTTTATTGACAGGTCGACGGCGGCCTTCAGCGCCTCGGCGCTGTAGGCCACCTTGTGGTGATCCTCGAAACGCGACTTCAGACCCTTGAGGATTTCCACGGTCTCGGCGGCACTGGGCTCGACGATGTCGATCTTCTGGAAGCGCCGCGCCAGCGCGCGATCCTTCTCGAACACGCCGCGGAATTCCTGGAACGTGGTCGAACCGATGCAGCGGATCTCGCCCGAGGCGAGCATCGGCTTGATCAGGTTGGAGGCATCCATGGTGCCGCCCGACGCGGAACCCGCGCCGATGATGGTGTGGATTTCGTCGATGAACAGCACCGCGTGCGGCTGCTTCTTCAGTTCCGCGATCACGCCCTTGAGACGCTTCTCGAAATCGCCGCGGTACTTGGTGCCGGCGACCAGCGCGCCCAGGTCCAGCGCGTAGATCGTGCAGGCCTTGAGCACCTCGGGCACGTCGCCCTCGACGATGCGCTTGGCAAGGCCTTCGGCGAGCGCGGTCTTGCCGACGCCGGCCTCGCCAACGAACAGCGGATTGTTCTTGCGTCGGCGGCACAGCACCTGGATCGTGCGCTCGATTTCCTCGGCGCGGCCGATCAGCGGATCGATCTTGCCCTGCTTGGCGAGTTCGTTGAGGTTGGTCGCGAAATCGGTGAGCGGATTTCCGCGCGGCTCTTCGCCGGCCTCGCCTTCCTTGCCCGGTTCGGCGCCGGACTGCGGCTGGTTTTCCTGGCCGATCTTGGCGATGCCGTGCGAGATGTAATTGACCACGTCCAGGCGCGAGACTTCCTGCTGGTTGAGGAAGTACACCGCATGCGAATCCTTCTCGCCAAAGATCGCCACCAGCACATTGGCGCCGGTGACTTCCTTGCGGCCCGAGGACTGTACGTGGTACACGGCGCGCTGCAAAACACGCTGGAAGCCCAGCGTCGGCTGCGTGTCACGCTCGTCGTTGAGCGGCAATACCGGCACCGTTTCGACGATGATGTTCTTCAGATCCTTGCCGAGCTTGGTGTTGTCCGCGCCGCAGGCGCGCAACACCGCCGACGCCGACGGATTCTCCAGCAGCGCCAGCAGCAGGTGTTCCACGGTCATGAATTCGTGACGCTGCTCGCGCGCGTCCTTGTAACACTGGCCGATGGAGAGTTCGAGATCTTTGCTGAACATGATGTACTCGGAGAGGGACTACAGCCTAGATAGGGTCTTTTACGCCTTTTCCAATGTGCACAACAGGGGATGCTGGTGCGAGCGCGAAAACTCGTTGACCTGGGTGACCTTGGTTTCGGCGACTTCGCGCGTGAACACGCCGCACACGCCCTTGCCGCGCGTATGCACGTGCAACATGACCTGCGTGGCCAGTTCACGGCTCAAGTTGAAAAATGTTTCCAGCACCGCCACCACGAATTCCATCGGCGTGAAGTCGTCGTTGAGGATCACGACTTGATAAAGCGGCGGGCGCGCGACTTCCGGCCGGGCCTCTTCGACCGCCAGACCGCGTTGATGTTCTTGTTCGGTATGTTGCGTCATCTTCGCCACTGACCCGTCTCGCCTCGATTATAGCGCCCGTACCGCGGCGCAATGCCTCTTTGTAAGGCCTGCTCGTGTAACATTCAAGCATGAATCGGACCACTCCCGCCGATCCGCAAAACGGCTCCATCTGGCGGCCCGACGTGACAGTCGCCTGCATCGTGCCGCGCGGCGGAAAATTCCTGCTGGTCGAGGAAGACGTGCGCGGCAAGCGCGTACTCAACCAGCCGGCCGGACACCTCGAACCCGACGAATCACTGCCCGCTGCCGCCCTGCGCGAAACGCGCGAGGAAACCGGCTGGGACGTGATCCTGACCCATCTGGTCGGTATCTACCAATGGGCGAACGACGATGGCGCTTTCCTGCGCTTCACCTTCGCCGCGGAACCCGTGCGCCACGATTCGGCGCGCGCACTCGACGCCGGCATCGTGCGCGCCGTGTGGATGACGCACGACGAGATCGCTGCGTCCCGGAACCTGCGCAGTCCGATGGTGCTGCGCGGCGTCGATGATTTTCTCGCCGGCAAGCTTTTCGCGCTGGATGCGACCGTGTCGATGCCGCCATGACCGGCGCGATCGAGATCATCATTGGCATGTCTGGCGGCGTGGATTCCTCCGTCGCCGCCCTGCTGCTGCAACGTGCCGGGCACGCCGTCGCCGGCCTGTTCATGCAGAACTGGGAAGAAGACGAGCGCTTCGGCGAATGCCACGCCGAACGCGACCGCGCCGACGCCGTGCGCGTGTGCGCCAGGCTCGGCATCGCGTTCCATGCGCGCAACTTCGCCGCCGAATACTGGGATCGCGTGTTCGCGCATTTCCTCGATGAATACCGTGCCGGGCGCACGCCGAATCCCGACGTGCTGTGCAACCGCGAGATCAAGTTCAAGACCTTCCTTGACGAAGCGCGCGCACTGGGTGCCGAGAAAATCGCGACCGGCCACTACGCGCGTACCGACGCGATCGATGGCAGACACCGTTTGTTGCGTGGCGTCGACACCAACAAGGATCAGAGCTATTTCCTGTACACGCTGGGACAGGAACAGCTCGCCGCCACCTTGTTCCCGATCGGCGAATTACCGAAACCCGAGGTGCGACGCCTGGCGCGCGAAGCCGGATTGCCGACCCACGACAAGAAGGATTCGACCGGAATCTGCTTCATCGGCGAGCGCGATTTCCGGGAGTTCCTCAGTCATTACATTCCGGCGCAGCGCGGCGAAATCCACACACCCGACGGCAAGCGCGTCGGCGAGCACGACGGCACGATGTACTACACATTGGGCCAGCGCTCGGGACTGGGCATCGGCGGACGCCGCGACGCCGGCGGCGAACCGTGGTACGTCGTCGGCAAGGACGTCGCCGCGAATATCCTGATCGTTGCACAGGGCAACGCGACGCAATGGCTGGATTCCACGCGCCTGAGCGCGAGCGAACTGAGCTGGACGACGTCTGCGCCACCATCCGCCGAATTTTCCAGCACCGCGAAAACGCGCTACCGGCAGGCCGACCAGACCTGTCGCGTGCAAATGCGCGATGATGGCTGCGTGGTGGAATTCGACCTGCCGCAACGGGCGGTGACGCCGGGACAATCCGTGGTGTTCTACCGCGACGAGGAGTGCCTCGGCGGCGGCGTGATCGACGCCACGAATGCACCGTTCGGAGGACTGGCTTCGTGAGGGAAGGCCGCGTCATCGCGTTGGCCGGACTGTTCCAGGCGCTGGCGTTGGTACGTGCGATCGCCCAGCGCGGCGGCTGCGACGCCCAGACCGCGCGCGCAAGCCTGGCCAGCGTATTCCGCATCGACGCGGACAGTCCCGCCGATGTCTACGCTGGCGTCGGCAATTTGCGCCTTGGCCTGGAAACTCTCGTCTCGCAACTCGACGAAAGCGGCAAACGCGATCTCGCGCTCACGCGCATGGCGGTGCAGGTGCTGCGTCTGGAACGCACGCTCATGCGCAACAACGCGGCGCTGTCCGCCTTGCGCGGCGGCATCGACGCCATGCGTCCCCTGCTTGCGCAAGTCGAATCCGGAAACCTCGACCCCGGCGGACGCCTCGCCGAGCTGTATGCCCATACGCTCTCGCGCCTGCAACCGCGCATCATGGTCGAAGGCAATCCGGCCTTCCTGCAGCAATCGGCGCAGGTCGACCGCATCCGCGCCCTGCTCATGGCCGCCGTGCGCGCCGCCGTGCTCTGGCGCCAACTCGGCGGCAACCAGTGGAGCCTGATGTTGCGCCGCCGCCAGTACGCGATGCTCGCGCGCGGACTGCTGGCGGCATGCGCAATCGAAGGGAAATGAGTCATTCACCGTTGGCGTATAATTTGAGGATTCCCGCGGCCACTACGGCCGACCGATCCTGCAAGGAGTCCGCCATGACTGATTCGTTCTCGACCCATACGACGCTGGATGTCGATGGCAAGCGCTACCACATTGCCAGCCTCGCCAAGCTGGGAGAGCGCTTCGACCTCAAGCGCCTGCCCTACTCGATCAAGGTGTTGCTCGAAAACCTGCTGCGCCACGAGGACGGCAGCGAGGTCACGCACGAGCAGATCCAGGCGCTGGCGCAATGGGACGCGAAGGCGACGTCGGATACCGAAATCTCGTTCCTACCCGCGCGCGTGGTGTTGCAGGACTTCACCGGCGTGCCCTGCGTGGTTGATCTGGCGGCCATGCGCGACGCGATGGTGCGCCTGGGCGGCGACGCCCGCAAGATCAATCCGCAGTCCCCGTGCGAGCTGGTGATCGACCATTCCGTGCAAGTCGATGCGTTCGGGGTCTCGGATGCGCTGGCGCGCAATGCGGAAATCGAATTTCACCGCAATCAGGAACGTTATGCCTTTCTGCGCTGGGGCCAGAAGGCGCTGGAGAATTTCCGCGTCGTGCCGCCTTCCACCGGCATCGTGCATCAGGTCAATCTCGAATACCTGTCGCGAGTGGTGATGACGCGCGAGGCCGACGGCAAGACCTGGGCCTTCCCCGACACGCTGTTCGGCACCGACTCGCATACGACCATGGTGAACGGCCTCGGCATCCTCGGCTGGGGCGTCGGCGGCATCGAGGCCGAGGCCGCCATGCTGGGCCAGGGCTCCTCGATGTTGATCCCGCAAGTCGTCGGTTTCCGCTTCACGGGCAAGCTGCCGGAAGGTGCGACCGCGACCGATCTGGTGCTGACCGTGACGCAAATGCTGCGCAAGCATGGCGTGGTCGGCAAGTTCGTCGAGTTTTTCGGACCCGGCCTGCAACACCTGCCACTGGCCGATCGCGCCACGCTCGGCAACATGGCGCCGGAATACGGCGCGACTTGCGCGATTTGCCCGATCGATGCCGAATCGCTCAAGTACCTGCATCTTTCCGGGCGCGATCCGCAACAAATCAAACTCATTGAAACCTACGCCAAGACTCAGGGCCTGTGGCACGACGAGAACTCGCCAAAGGCGGATTTCAGTGCGATCGTCGAACTGGATCTGGCCACTGTGAAACCCTCGTTGGCCGGACCCAAGCGTCCGCAGGATCGCGTCCTGCTCTCGGACATGCGTGGCAGTTACGCTGCCGCCATGCAGGCGCTGGGCAACGGCACTGTGCCGGACAAGCAAAAGCAGCGCTTCATGAACGAAGGCGGCAGCACCGCCGTCGGCGCGACTGAAAGCCAGTCCGAAAGCTCGCCGAATGTGTGTCCCGACCAAGGGCTTTGCCAGCTCGGCGATGGCTCGGTCGTAATCGCCGCGATTACCTCTTGCACCAACACCTCCAATCCTGCCGTGATGATTGGCGCGGGCCTGCTGGCGCGCAAAGCCGCCGCGCGCGGGTTGAAGCCCAGGCCCTGGGTCAAGACTTCGCTCGCACCCGGTTCCAAGGTCGTCACCGATTACCTCGAAAAGACCGGCTTGCTGGCCGATCTGCAAAAACTCGGCTTCTTCCTCGTCGGTTACGGCTGCACGACCTGCATCGGCAATTCCGGGCCCCTGCCCGAGGATGTGAGCAAGCAGATTGCCGACAACGATTTCTCGGTCGCTGCGGTATTGTCCGGCAACCGCAATTTCGAGGGCCGCATTCATGCCGAGGTCAAGATGAACTACCTCGCCTCGCCGCCGCTGGTTGTCGCGTTCGCGATTGCCGGCACGATCGACATCGACATGACCACGCAACCGCTGGGCAAGGGCAGCGATGGCAAGGATGTGTTCCTGAAAGACATCTGGCCAAGCAACAAGGAAATTGCCGACCTCGTCGCCAGTTCTGTCAATGCCAGCATGTTCGCCAAGGAATATGCCGACGTGTTCAAGGGCGACGTCCGCTGGAACGCGATCGATGCCCCGCAGGGCGAGCGTTACGCCTGGGATGCCAAGTCCACCTACATCAAGAACCCGCCCTACTTCGATGGCATGACGATGAAGCTGGAGCGTGTGGCAGATATCCACGGCGCGCGCTGCCTCGGCCTGTTCGGCGATTCGATTACCACCGATCACATTTCCCCGGCCGGCAGCATCAAGGCAACCTCGCCGGCGGGGCAGTTCCTGCAGGGTCGGGGCGTGACCAAGGCCGACTTCAATTCCTACGGCTCGCGCCGCGGCAACGACGATGTGATGGTGCGCGGCACATTCGCCAACATCCGCATCAAGAACCAGATGCTCGGCGGCGAGGAAGGCGCCAACACCTTGCATTTCCCGAATCGCGAAAAGCTGCCGATCTACGATGCGGCCATGCTGTACAAGAAGGAAAACGTGCCGCTGGTCGTGATCGCCGGCAAGGAATACGGCACCGGTTCGTCGCGCGACTGGGCGGCCAAGGGTACCTTGTTGCTCGGCATCAAGGCGGTGATCGCCGAAAGTTTCGAACGCATCCACCGTTCAAACCTGGTCGGCATGGGCGTGCTGCCACTCCAGTTCCGCGACGGCGAGAATGCGCAGTCGCTTGGGCTCAAGGGCGACGAGGTATTCGACATCAATGGCCTGAATGACGGCATGGCGAAGGAAGTGGAAGTCACCGCCAAGGGCGCATCCGGCGAGAAGAAATTCAAGGCCCGCGTGTTGCTGCTGACGCCGAAGGAAGTGGAGTTCTACCGTCACGGCGGCATTCTCCCCTACGTTCTGCGGCAACTCGCCAGCGGGGCAAGAGCAGCTTAAAGCTTCTGCTGCCAGGCGGCGTTGAAGCACTTCCACTCGCCACCTTCGAGCTTCCATCCACTGGTAATCGAGTAGATCGACCCGTGCTCGGGCAGCAATCCGCCCGAGCCGCCGGTCAGCGTGGCGGTGACGCGCGCGGTCGCGCGGTCGCCTTGCAGGTCGACGTCGATGGGCCCGAGCGTCACGCCGACGGACTCGTTGCGCAACACCTCCGCACGCAACAGGTTGTGCAGGCCATCGCGGTCGGCCCGCCCGTCGTTGCCAGTGAAATCGGCGCTGACATAGCGCATGAACCCGCGCGGCTCGCGCGCTTCGACGGCCGCCTGCATCGCCGCGATGGCGTCGCGGATGCGCTGCTCATCGGGGGTGCGATGACATCCGGCGAGCAGCAACACCACGCTCAGGACCTGAAGCCACTTCATGCGCCCATCCTGCACTTTTGCGGCCTGCGCCGCAATGCAGCTTGCCGGGCTTTCCCGCCCGTGTTGAAATCGGCGTTACTGCGCAATCGGGGAAGCGACACGACATGAGCGATATGGAACGGCCCGATTTTGAAAGGCCCTGGTTGGCCAATTACCCCCCGGGCGTGCCGGCTCAGGTCGATACGAAACAGTTCAGCTCGCTTGCCCAGGTGCTGGAAACGGCCTGCGAACGCTTCGCGCACCGGCCCGCGTTCGCGAACATGGGCCGGACGTTGACCTACGCGGACATCGACCGCCTCAGTCGCCGCTTCGCCGCGTATCTGCGCAACGACATCAAGCTCGAACGCGGCGACCGGGTCGCGATCATGCTGCCGAACGTGTTGCAGTATCCAGTCGCGATCTTCGGCGCGCTGCGCGCGGGACTCACGGTCGTCAACACCAATCCGCTATACACGGCGCGCGAACTACGCCACCAGTTGCACGACGCCGGCGTGAGCGCGATCGTGGTGCTCGACAACTTCGCCAAGACATTGGCCGAAGTCCTGCACGACACGCCGGTCAAGCACATCATCACCACTGGCCTCGGCGACCTGCTCGGCATGCCCAAATCCGCGCTGGTGAATTTCGCGGTCAGACACGTCAAGAAGATGGTGCCGGCGTACCGCATCGATCATGCCGTGCGTTTCAACGCGGCGCTCGCGCGCGGCGCGCGTACGGCACCACCCAAAGTCGATATCGGCCAGGACGACATCGCCTTCCTGCAATACACCGGCGGAACGACGGGCGTGGCCAAGGGCGCCATGCTCACGCACGGCAATCTGGTCGCCAACATGCAGCAGGCCTCGGCCTGGATCGACCGCGACGTGCGCGATGGCGAGGAAGTCATCGTCACCGCGATTCCGCTGTACCACATCTTCGCACTGACCGCGAACTGCCTGGTGTTCATGAAGTTCGGCGGATTGAACCACCTGGTCACCAATCCGCGCGACATGCCGGGGTTCGTCAAGATACTGCGCGGCATCCGCATGACCGCGATCACCGGTGTCAACACGTTGTTCAACGGCCTGCTCAACACGCCCGGATTCGACAAGGTGGATTTTTCCGCCCTGCACCTGACCCTCGGCGGCGGCACCGCGGTGCAGCGCAGCGTCGCCGAGCGCTGGAAGAAAACCACGGGCGTGACCTTGGTCGAAGCCTACGGCCTGACCGAAACCTCGCCAGCCGCGTGCATGAATCCGCTCAATCTCGCCGAATACAACGGTTCGATCGGCCTGCCGATCCCGTCGACCGATGTCGTCATTCGCGACGACGACGGCAATTCACTGCCGGTCGGCCAGCCCGGCGAGTTGTGCGTGCGCGGTCCGCAGGTGATGAAAGGTTACTGGCAGCGCCCGGACGAAACCGCCAAGGTGCTCGACGCCGACGGCTGGCTGCACACCGGCGACGTCGCGCGCATGGACGAAAAAGGCTATTTCTACATCGTCGACCGCAAGAAGGACATGATCCTGGTGTCCGGATTCAACGTCTATCCGAATGAAATCGAGGACGTGGTCGCGCATTGTCCCGGCGTGCTCGAAGTCGCTGCCGTCGGCATTCCCGACGAAAAATCCGGCGAGGCGGTGAAGATCGTGGTGGTGCGCAAGGACCCTGCCCTGACCGCAGAGACGATCCGCGCGTATGCCAAGGAAAACCTGACCGGCTACAAGCTGCCGAAGGTCATCGAGTTCCGCGACTCCTTGCCGAAGACGAACGTCGGCAAGATCCTGCGCCGCGAATTGCGCGATCCGCCAAAAACGGCTGGCTAAGCCTCAGTCGTCGAACGGCTCGATCTTGTCCGCATAACCGCCAAGAAGGTTCCACAGCGGGATCTCTTTTTCCGGCGGGATACGCGAATAGGCAAACCCCAGATGGTGCGCGGTAATGCGCGCTACCGTGGCATCGACATGGATGTTGAGTTCCTCGCCGATGACCATGTCGAGCGCATAGAGATCGCCAATTTTCCCCTGCCAGCCCTCGGGACGCACGACCATCGCGCCTGTGGCGGAAATGTCCTCGACCTCGCTGGGCCATGCTTCCGCGCCATGGATGAGCAGCACCGCCGAACGCATCGGTTTGCGTGCATGCCGGAAGCCGCTGTATTGTGTGGTGTTTTCGCCCACCTGCCCCACCGAATCGTTTCAATCAAGCCGTTTTAGCCGAGCGCATGGCAAATAGCAACATCATCGCGCAGTCCCCGAGCGCATCCGTGGATTTAGCCCATCACCGGAAGTATAAGCAAATCCCCTGCCAAAGATGCAATTCATTGGCCTTGTTTTTGCTTGTAAGTTCATATTGCAAAACGAACCTTGTGATATAGACGGAATTTGCCAGTTGCCGCACGGAATGTTCATGCCTCTTCGTGCTGATGGCAATCGGCTACTGTACGATTCAATCGCTGCGAGCCCATGCCCTGGCCCGACATGATTATTGATTTCACCGAAGGCGTACTGGACAAATCGGATAAAGGGCTTCGCGACGTCCTGCTAGCCCAGGCGAAAGTGCGCGTTGCAGTCGCAATTCCAGTTATCCTGACCGACATCGCCCTGTATTTCATCTTGCATAACGGCGTACCGTTTTGGTTCGCATGGCTGACGGTTGGCTACGCCGTCTACGCCGTGATTCCCTTCGTGCTGACTCGCGGCGCTGCATCCGCGGCATTGCGGTCCTTGCTTGTCTGCAGCGCGATTTCCGATCCGTTGGTGCTTTCGATCTGGATCGCATCGACCGACAAGTTCGGCGGGATCATCGCCGGATTCTATCTGTTTACGACTCTCGGATTCGGCTTCCGCACCGGCCGACCATTGATGTACCTTTGCCAGATCACTTCGATCTGCGCTTTCTTTCTGATATTGGCGTCCGCTGCGGCAGGAACAGCGGCAGGAAACGCAGAGATGAGCAGGGAGCCGGTAGGAAGATGAAAATCATTTGGTCAATA
>DATIOA010000002.1:0-5651 GCA_035473575.1 Rudaea sp.
GCGCTACCGACTGCATCACGCGCTCGGCGAATCCCGCATCGACCGGCACGAACGCGGCCTGGCGCCGGATCACCGCACTGGCCAACTGGTAGCGCGACCAGCGCTGCGCCAGTTCCGCGTCGGCATCGATGCCGCGCAGCAGAAAACGCATCTGGTCCTTGGGAAGTTCGCCGTCCATGAGGGCGGAGAGTTGTTCGGGCAGTACCTGGCTCATGATTCGCTCACCTTGGCGTCCGACAGCAGCGGACGCAGCTTCTGGTCGATCGCATCGCGCGCCCGGAAGATGCGGGAGCGCACGGTGCCGATCGGACAGTTCATCTTTTCGGCGATTTCCTCGTAACTCAAGCCGTCGACCTCGCGCAATGTAATCGCCATCTTCAGGTCTTCGGGCAATTGTTCGACCGTGTCGAACACGGTTTGTTCAATTTCCTGGCGCATCAGTTCGTGCTCGGGCGTGGCGCGGTCCTTCAGGCGCATGCCGCCGTCGAGTTGCACGGCGTCGTCGATGCCGATGTCGTCGGCAGGCGGCCGGCGGCCCTGCGAGACGAGATGGTTCTTGGCGGTGTTGGTCGCGATCTTGTACATCCACGTATAAAACTGACTGTCGCCTCGAAACGCGGCCATGGCGCGATAGGCGCGCATGAACGCTTCCTGCGCCACGTCCTGGCATTCGCTCCAGTCCGAGACGTAGCGCGAAATCACGCCGATCACCTTGTGCTGGTACTTGCGCACCAGCAGGTCGAACGCGCGCTTTTCTCCTTTCTGCACCCTTTCGACCAGGGCCAGATCCGACTCGTTGTCGCCCATCCGGGCATTACTCCTGTACTGGCGTCCCGGTCACGCCGGGTCGATAGACAAAGCCGAGGCCGACAAGTTCACTCGCCGGCCCTGCCCCCTGAGTTCACGCGGTCGCTTCGCCCGCCTGCCGGGCATTCTGGAACAGGCGCTCGCGCTCGCTCAGCAGGTTCTCGAAGCTGGCTGCCGGCAAAGGCCGGCAGAACAGGTAGCCCTGCAGTTCCTCGCAACCCTCCCCGCGCAGGAAATCCAGGTGTTGCTCGATCTCCACCCCCTCGGCGACGACGGCACGACCGAGGTTGTGCGCCATGCCGATGGTGGCGCGCACGATCGCCTCGTCGTCCGGGTCGACGCCGATGTTGCGCACGAAGGTCTGGTCGATCTTGATGCGGTCGGCGGGAAAACGCTTGATGTAATCCAGCGACGACTGCCCGGTGCCGAAATCGTCGATCGCGATGTGGCAGCCGAGATCGCGCAGGCCCTGCAGGGTTTCGAGCAGATTCGGGATGTTCTTGACGTTGATGCTTTCGGTGACTTCCAGGTCGAGCAAGTTGGCTTCAAGGCCGTTGTCGTGCAGTGCCTGCGCGACCACGTCGACGAGATTCTGCTGGCGCAACTGCACGGCCGACAGGTTCACGCTGACGCGCAGATTCAGCGCGAAGCGATCCTGCCAGCGCCGCGCATCCGCGCAGGCGGTGCGCAAGACCCATTCTCCGATCGGCACGATCAGGCCGTTATCCTCGGCCAGCGGGATGAAAAAACCGGGACTGATCATGCCCAGTTCCGGATGCTCCCAGCGGATCAGCGCTTCCATGCCCGAGATATCTTCGCTTTCGGTGTTGACCTGCGGCTGGTAATAGACGCGCAGTTCGCCGTTTTTCTCGGCGACGCGCAGTTTCGACTCCAGCGCCAGACGCTGCTGGTGCGACTCCTCGGGTACGGCCACGTAGGTCTGGAAATTGTTGCGGCCCATGCCCTTGGCGCTGTACATCGCGACGTCCGCATGCTTGAGCAGGCGCTCGGCATTGGTCGCGTCGTCCGGATAGAAGCTCACGCCGATGCTGGCGGTGATGTGCAATTCGCTGCCATCGGCCAGGGTCAGCGGCGCTTCCATCACGCGCACGATCTTCTCGGCGATGCGCATCACGTCGTCGCGCTGCACGATGTGGCGCAGGATGATGATGAACTCGTCGCCGGCGTAGCGCGCTACCGTGTCGGACGCGCGCACGCTGGCGCGCAGGCGCTTCGCCACCGCAATCAATACCTCGTCGCCGACGCCGTGGCCGAGCGAGTCGTTGATGCTCTTGAAGCGGTCCAGGTCCACGAACAGCACGGCGAACATCTCGCCGGTGCGGTGCGCTTCCTTGATCGTGGTTTCCATGCGGTCGTTGAACAGCAGCCGGTTCGGCAGTCCGGTGAGCGCATCCTGCAGGCCCTTGGCACGACCCTGCTCGCGCGCGCGGCGCAGCTCGAGCTCGAGCGCCAGGCGCGCGGCGATCGCACGCAGGGTGTCGATCAGCAGCGCGTCGGCGGCCAATGCGCTGCCGCGGGCGATCATCAGCGCGCCGAGCGTGCTGCGGCGTTCGTCGCGCAGCGGCAGGCCGATGAAAGTCTCGAATCGGAAGAATTGCAGGAACGGGTCCTGTTCCGAGTTTTGCCAGGCCTTTTCGCCGTGGAACACCGATTCGCCGTCGAGCAGGCGCTTGAGTACCGGCTGTTTCAGCGGATCCGGCGCTTCCGCCGGCAGGCTGGAACGGTAGTAGGTATGCAGCGGCTGCGCCTCGGCTTCTTCCTCCGGCCGCGCCGACACCAGCATGACGAAATCCGGATCGAGCCAGCCGACCAGGAGCTTGACGACCTGGTTCATGCCTTCGTCGCCGCCGCCGCATTCGGAGGCCGCCGCGACGATGCCCAGCGCGGCCTTGTAGCGCGGACTGTCGCTGCCGCCGGAGGGTTCGCGGAACACGGTCACATGCACGAGGCGGCCATCCTGCACGGCCAGACGCATGTAGGCCTCGACTGAGTGATTGCCGCCATCGCCGCGGCGCCGATTGCAACGGTATTGCACGTTGCCCTCGCGCGCGAGCGTGGCGAGCAAGGCCGCGCGCTGGCTGCGATCATGGCTGGTATCGAGCGAATCGAGCGACTGGCCGATCACCTGCGCGCGCGAAAACCCGGAGCGTTGCTCGAATGTCGCGTTCGCGTCGATCACGGCGCCGGTCTTCGGGTCCGACAGCACGATTTCGTCGAGGCTGTCCTCGAAGGCGAACTGGTAGCGATCCTTGCCCATGCCGCCGGACTTTCCGCCCGCGTCGGCGGCATGCACCGCAAGCACGTTGCGCACCCGTGCCAGCGCTTCGCTCGCATCGACCGGGCTGCGCAGCCAATCGACCACGCCGGCCGGGGCGCGCGACCAGTCCCAGTGCCGCTGCGCCGTGTCGGCGGCGGCGATGCCGATCACCGGCACCTTGGCCAGGCGCACATCGCCCTTGAGCTGGGTACAGAACGCCACCGCCTCGCGCGCCTCGCCGAGGAATTCCATCACGACGACGTCGATCTGTGGATCCTGCTTGAGGAAGGCCAGCGCCTGCGGCAGGTCCTTCGCTGTGTAGACGGCCTCGAAATTCTGCGCATCGAGCGTATCGAACAATACGCGGCGGTCGTCGCGATGCGTCGTTACGATCAATACCGAACTTTGATTGGCCTGTGCGCCAATCATCAGGTCACCCAGCGCCCGTCGCGCAGGCGCGGGCGCGTGCCCGCGACCGGCTGATGCGAAATGATTTCCACCAGCGCGTCCATGCCCTCGGGCATGGCGATCGCTTCGCCCACGAAAATCACCTTGCGACCGGCGACGGTGCGCGAGCGCGCGATCTGGCGCAGCAGGCCGGTATTCGGCGGGCGCATGTGCTCGGAGAAGTCGGTAAACAGGTAAACCCCGAACTGCGGGCTTTGCAGGATGTAGCGCAGTGCGTCGGTCGCGCGCTTGGAACCGGGTACGCGCATCTCGCGCTCACGCAGGGATGCAATGCCGGCATCGTCCTGCCAGGCGTAGACCGACTGGCCGGTACGCAGCGCGAGCATGCGGAACTGCGCGATCACATCGGCCGCATTCGCGGTCTGGATTGCGATGAGATTCTGCGGCGACTGCACGATGCGGTCGAACAGCGCCGGGGTGACGAAAACTTCGCCCGCAGTGCTATCGTTGATGGACGGGTGCGGCTGCAATGCGAACGGCCTATTTGACCGCAGGTGCGGCTTGCGCGGATTATAGCGATCCCGCCTGCCGCCCGCTTGAGGCCGCCATGTTCGAAGGTCTGCGCTTCGCCCACTGGAAAGCCGAAATCGACGCCGAAGGCATTGCCGTGCTCACGTTCGACCGCGCCGGCGCTTCGGTCAATGCAATCAGCCGCGCCGTGCTCGACGAGCTCGCGCAAATCGTCGAACGCCTGTCGTTCGAGCCGCCGAAGGGCGTGGTGATCCGCTCCGGCAAGGCGAATGGCTTCATCGCCGGCGCCGACATCCACGAATTCGAGGGCTTCGAGGCGCAGCCGGGCGGCGTGCTCGGCAGCATCGAATACGGCCAGCGCGTGTTTCAGAACCTGGCGCGGCTGCGCTGTCCAACCGTCGCCGCGATCCACGGCTTCTGCATGGGCGGCGGTACCGAGTTGTCGCTCGCCTGCCGCTATCGCGTGGCCACGCGCGACCCGAAGACCAGGATCGGATTCCCCGAGGTGCTGCTCGGCATCATCCCCGGCTGGGGCGGCACCGCACGCCTGCCGCGACTGATCGGCGCGCCACAGGCCCTGCCCGTGATGCTCACCGGCAAGACGCTCGGCGCGGAAGCCGCGCGTGGGCTGGGAATGGTCGATGCGCTGACCTCCCCGGAACTGCTGCTCGACGCGGCGAAGGAACAGATTCGCCATCCGCGCCCACGGCCGTTCGCACAGCGCCTGCGCGCCTGGGCGACGAACATCTGGCCGGTGCGGCAGATCCTCGCCCCCATCGTGCGCAAACAAACTGCGGCCAAGGCGCGCCCCGACCAGTATCCGGCGCCGTTCGCGCTGATCGAGGTCTGGCGCCGCGGCGGTTCGAGCATCACGCAGCGCCTGAAAATCGAGGCGCGCGCGGTCGCGAAGCTCGCGGCAACGCCGACCTGCCGCAATCTCATTCGCGTCTATTTTTTGCAGGAGCGCCTGAAGGGCCTCGGCGCCGGCAGCGATGCGGACATCAAGCATGTACACGTGGTCGGCGCCGGCGTGATGGGCGGCGATATCGCGGCCTGGTGCGCGCTGCGCGGTTTCGACGTCACCTTGCAGGATCGCGAGATGAAGTTCATCCAGCCGGCGCTGGATCGCGCACAGGACCTGTTCGCCAAACGCCTGAAGACGCCGGATCGCATCAAGCCTGCTTCGGATCGATTGAAAGCCGATGTCGAAGGCAAAGGCATCGCCGATGCCGACCTCGTCATCGAGGCGATTTATGAGAACCTCCAGGCCAAGCAGGATCTGTACAAAAAAACCGAGCCGTCGATGAAAGCCGGCGCCTTGCTGGCAACGAACACATCGAGCATTCCACTCGACGAACTGCGCACGGCGGTCGCGAACGACAAGCGTTTCCTCGGCCTGCACTATTTCAATCCGGTCGCGCAGATGCCGCTGGTGGAAATCGTGCGCCAGGATCATCTGGACCCGGCGAACGAAAAACATGCGCTGGCCTTCTGCAAGGCCATCGACAAGCTGCCGGTGCCGGTCAAGGGCACGCCAGGATTCCTCGTCAACCGCATCCTGATGCCCTACCTGCTCGAAGCGATGCGCCTGTTCAAGGAAGGCGTGCCCGGCCCCGTGCTCGACAAG
>DATIOA010000003.1:0-6868 GCA_035473575.1 Rudaea sp.
GTGGCGCATGAAGGTTTCCACGACGATCGACGGCGGCGCATCGCCCAGCCCGTTTGTCAACGCTCAGGCCGTCGAAGCCTGGGACACCTGGTTTCGCTGGCGTGACGACGGGCAATTGCGCGATGTCACCCTCGAAGACACATGGGAGCGTCTGGCCTCGGCACTCGCCGGGGACGCGTCGCGCCGACCCGGTTACAAGCGCCGCCTCATCGCCGCCTTCGCGGGCTGGCATCTGCTGCTCGACGAACGGGTGTCCGCCACTGCAGGCACGCCCGCGCCGCAATGGAGCGCTCACGACCTGCATGCGGTTCTGAATGCGGCAAGCTTCGTGCGTGCCTCGGCATCGCGGCATCGGTATTTCGATCTTGCGCATTTCGAGGAAGTGGCCGCACTCTCGGTCCACGCGCTCGACGATGCGGCGGCCCTGGCAGTTGATGGCTCATCGCGCAGTACGCCGGGCGTAAGCGTAGGGATCGTCGGTGTCAGCGATGCCCTGGCGCTGCTGGGCTTCGCCTACGACAGCGATGCGGGCCGCGCCCAGGCCGCGAACATCGCCCAATCGTTGGCACAAGGTTGCCTGTCTGGCTCGATCGTATTGGCACGCGATCGCGGCGCGCGGGTCCGATGCGATGCCGGCTGGAATGCGCGGGCGCAACGGCGCGGATACCGGAGCGAATTGATTGAGGCGGCGATGAGGCATGGTCTGCGCCATGGCCGATTGACGGCGATCCGGTCGCAACCGCGTCTCGCCTTGTTCGCCAATGGCGTCGCCGATGCTCTGGATCCGCTCCCGCGCGCGGCCGGCGCCAATCCTGCTGCCGATGCTGCATGCGCGGATGTCGCGGCGCAATTGCGCTTGCGCGCCGCCATCCAGCCTTGGCTGGACGAGCGCATTGCCTGTCCGCTCAGCATCTGCAACGAACCGAAGGCATCCGATCTCGAAGCCTGGAACACGCTCGCGCGCCAACTCGACCTCGCTCCCCTGACATGGCGCTCGCGAAGTCCCGCAGCCCCGATCCAGCGCTCCGCAGATTCATGAGTGTCGTGTCGGACTACGGCCCGGCCACGCGATTCTCCGACCGCGATGGCAACCTTATGTCGAGCCTGGGCGTCTACCGCACCGGCGACACCTACTCGGGACACAACGGCTATTCCCTGCGCCTGCAAGGCCTCGACGCCGGATTCAACGACCACGCCAGCGAACGCGCGATCGTGATTCACGGCGCCGGGTACGCGAGCCCAGCGTGCGGCGTGCGGTCGGAAAATCAGCGCCGATCGAGGATCGCGCGCACCGCCCCGGACAACTCTTCGCGCCGGTACGGCTTGGGCAACAGGGCGAACTCGACCGCGTCCGGCCCGGCCGCGTCAGGCTCGTACCCGGACGTCAGCAGGACACCAAGCGTCGGGCGCAGCCGGCGCGCGGCGACGGCGAGCTCCTTGCCGCTCATGCCCGAGCCGAGCACGACATCGGAAAACAAGAGCGCGATTTCGCCGTGCGCGGAAAGCATTTCCAGCGCCGGCTCCGCGCGCGCTGCCGACAGCACCGTGTAGCCGAACGAACGCAGGAACGCGATGGCGATCTCGCGCACGGCGGCTTCGTCCTCCACGACGAGGATCGTCTCCCGGCCACGCGGGGGCGAAGTCGCTGGCGCGGCCTGACCGGGTATTTCCGCTGCCTGCGCCGCTGGCAGATACAGTTCCACGCCCGTGCCATATCCCAATTTGCTTTGTACTTGCACGTGGCCGCCCGACTGCTTGGCGAAACCGTAGACCATGCTCAGGCCCAGACCACTGCCCTTGCCGATCTCCTTGGTCGTGAAGAACGGCTCGAATGCGCGCGCGAGCACTTCCTGCGCCATGCCAAGCCCGGTATCGCGTACGCTGAAAACGACATAGTGACCCGGCTTGAGTTCCGCGCTCGCCGCATCGTCCGCGATGAGCCGTTGCTCTGCCGCGAGCGTCAGTTCGCCGCCGCGCGGCATGGCATCGCGCGCGTTCAGCGCCAGATTGACCAGGGCCGATTCGAGTTGGGCGGGATCGGCGAAAACCGGCGCGACACCGGTTGCAACGTGGATTGCCAGCTGCACCGATTCGCCGAGCGTGCGCCGCAGCATCGACGCGAGTTCCTCGAGCAGCTTGCGCGGATCGCTGGCCCGCGGGGCAAGGCGCTGGCGACGTGCGAACACCAGCAGTTTGTGCGTAAGCTCCGCGCCGCGACCGGCCGCACGCAGCGCGTTGCCGACGATCTCGCGTGCAGCGGGCCGGTCGGCAAGCTCGTCTTCGAGGATCTGCAAATTGCCGCTGATCACCGTCAGCAGATTGTTGAAATCGTGTGCGATGCCGCCGGTGAGTTGCCCGACGCTCTCCAGACGCTGCGCGTGCGCCAGCTGTTCCTCCACGCGAATGCGCTGCATCGCGACCGCGAGCAGGTTCGCGACCGATTGCAGGAACTGCATGGCTTCGCGATCGAACTCGCGGTTCGACCTGCTCAGCACCAGCAAGATTCCCGCCGTTTCGCCGCGATCGATCAGCGGTATCAGTGCGTGGCTGCGGAATCCCGGAACGCGGACGGCATGTGCTGCGGTTTCGTCCGACAAGAGCTGCAGCGGCCACGGCAATGCCTCGGCCATGCTGCGGTCGATGCCGTAGGATGCCTGCACGCTTGGTTCCTTGAGGCGATTCAGGGTACGCAGTGCGATGAGGGCGGCATCGGCGCCGAGCGTCTGCGCGACCAGTTCCGGGGTGTCCTCGATCGTCTCGCCGAGGTTTGTCGCGGCCAGCGCGATTTGTCCAATCCTGACCACACAAGCGTCGTAGTGCACCCGCGTTCGCGCCTGATGGGCGCGATGCGTTTCGGAAACATCGCGCACCGCGGCCAGGAACAACTGCCCTTCCGGAGTGTCGACCGGACTGAGCGCGATTTCCGCCGGGAACCTGGTGCCGTCCCGCTTCAGACCGGCGAGTTCCTGACTGGCGCCCATCTGCCGCGCGTGAGGGGCAGCCACGTAGCCCTCGAGGTGGGCCTCGTGCATGCGGCGCGCGTGCTCCGGCATCAGTTGTTCGATCGGCGCGCCAACCAGTTCCTGTCGGTCGTAACCGAACAATTGCTCGGCCTGAGTGTTCACGCTCACGATCCGACCATCGCGATCGACCAGGATCATCGCATCCGGAACGGCATCCAGGAATTTGTAGAACACGGCAGCGATCCGTTAATGTCGATGCCGATTCTAGGCATACCGGCACTGCAATTCAAAAGCCTCGGACAATTCGCGCAAAGCCGGCAACGGCACAAGCCGAGTGCGGTGCGCGATTACCGGCCCGCTTTCGAGGCGGCAGCGCCCGGATTTGCACTTTCCCCCGGCGACGTGGAATTCCAGGCGAACCACTGGATGTTCCCGCAGTGCCCGCAAACGTACGCTCTTACCGAGTCCGCGGCCCATGGCAAGCGGTACATCTCGTCGTCCATCGTACGCAACGCGTATTCGCGAATGTGGAACGCGTCACCGCCGCAATGCGGACAGCGCAATGCCACGCCTCGATGCTCGCACGGTCTGGCTTCAGTGGCGGCCATTGCACATGTTCCACATCCGATCCGGATGTCTCCCGTTACGCTTTGCCGGCGCGCTTGCCGACGCTGCCGGCAACGCCCTCGTCACGATAGCGCCGGCGTTCGAGCGCGTCTTCGCTCAACACCGAGCGGGCAAGGACGAGGACGTGTCCGGCGAGCGCGCCGATGATGTCGTCCGTCGTCACGATGCCGATCAGCGCGGATTGCGCGTCAACCACAGGCACGCGGCGAATGCCGTGCTGGCGCATCATTTCCATCACGTCCAGCAAGTCGTGGTTGCCGTGACACGTCGTCGGAGCGCCGGACATCGCCTCGGAAACCGGCACGGCGCGAGGATCCCTGCCGGACGCGACGATCCGCGTGACGATGTCGCGGTCCGTGACGATCCCGATGGGTTCGCGCTTGCCGTCACGCGTGACGACCAAGGCGCCGATGTCCTGATCGTGCATCAGTCGCGCGGCTTCCGATATCGATGCGTCCGGTGCGACGCAGACGACGCGCTGCGAGCAGATATCGGCGATGCGCATGGCTTTTCCCCGTCAGCGGATAGGCGCGATTCTCGGCAAAGCAATCATCCGGCATCTTGATCTTGATCAAGTGCCGGCGGTGCCTTCGGGGGTCAGTGACGCATGAACAATGGCAGCGCAGCGTGCTGCAGGACGTGGCGCGTGACGCCGCCGAAAATCCATTCGCTGAAACGCCCCGTGCCGTAGGCGCCCAGCACGAGCAGATCCGCGAAGATCCGCGCGGCGCCGGCGAGCAAGGCGGCCCCGGCATCGTCGGCACGACCTTGCAGGTCGAAATGCTCGCAACGCAGACCATGCCGCCGCAGGAATTCATCGGGTTCGATCCGGTCGGTCGCCCCCGTCGCATCGGCTTCGTCGACGCGCAGGATGGCAATGCGTCTTGCCTGTTGCAGCAGAGGCAGCGCCGCGTGTACCGCGCGTGCGGACTGGATCGATCCGTTCCAGGCGATGGCGATGGTGTCCAGATTCGCCTTGTCCATTCCCGAGGGAACCACGACACAGGGCAGATCGGCCCGAACGACCGCGGATCCGGTTTCAAGAATGTCGCCACCGAACGGCTCGGCGTGCGCCTCAAGGACCACGAGATCGTGCCACCTCGCCGCCGATTCGAGTACTTCGGCCGGAGATCCCTTGGCGATACGCCACGTGCTGTGCTCGATGCCCTCACGGCGGGCCCACTGCCTGAACGGCGACTCGGCGCGCAATGCCAACTCCGTCTCCTCGCGAAAGATCTCGATGATCTCCCGGGAAAAGGCCGCCGACGCATCGGTCGGCACGGGGATCGCGAATGGCGCCACATAAATGCCGTTGAGCGAGCCGCGCAGCATCGCCGCAAGCCTGGCCGCGTAGCGGACATGGGGTTGCCACGTCTCGCAATTCCCGACGAGTACCAGTACGTCATCCATCGGATGGCCTGCTGTCACTGAGCCGGAGCGATGGTAGTGACCGCATCATTAGCAGGTCACGCCAGCCGCGGCGGGAGATGCTCGCGAATCTTTGCGGGCGACATCGGCGTCAGATTGCGCTTCACTTCGGCGACCACGCATTTCTGCAGCGAATCGTGGAGCGCTCCGTGCAGTGCTCCCATGAAGCGCGGCGCAGCGACGAGCACGAGGTGCTCGTAGCTGTGCGTCGCGTGGCCGCGTTCGAGCTCGTCGCGCAGCATGCGCACGAAGCGGTCAGTGCTTTTCTGTTTGAGCGAGGTGTGCGGCTCGATCGCGTGGCGCGCGTGCCCCATGCTTTCGTTGACGCGCGGCAGGCGGTCGTGGCGCAGTTCCCGCTGCGCAATGCGGCCTTCGGGATTCGTGAACGCGGCGACTTCCCTCAGCGTGGGGTCTTCGCGCGTGACTTCGAACACCCGAGCGCGGGCCGAATCGGCCACCAAAACCCAAGTCTTCGCCATGGCTGCTCTCCCGTCAGGCGCCAAGACAAGGCTCAACGGCCTCGCTGCCGTCGCTCGCGCCGGTGACGGCGCGAAGCAACGGCGAATTCGCGTCCTCAGCCGACCGCGATCCTGCGGCCATTGCCATTGGCTTTCTTCGGCAGCGTGAGCATCAACACGCCCTTGTCGTATTGTGCGTCCGCCTTGGCTTCGTCCACGTCTTTCGGCAGGGTAAACGCGCGATAGACCTTGCCGGCATAGCGCTCGGTGTAGATGTCCGTTTCGCCTTCCTTCTTCTTGCTTTCGCGCTTGATTTCAGCGCCGATCGAAATCTGGTTGCCGTCGACCGAGATATCGATGTCCTTCTTGTCCACTCCGGGCATCTCTGCCTTGACGTGAAACGCCTTGTCGTCTTCGCTCACGTCGATGCGGATGTCCGGGGTAGCGGCGAGATCGGCCCACGACGGGCGCGTGCCCAAACCCAAGCCGCGAAACAGGTCGTCGAACGACGCGACCGGTTCATAACGCGCCATTCCCTTGAACGGATTCCAATGAGTCAGTGCTGTCATGATGATTTCCTCCTCACGAATGCGCGCAACCCTCGGCGGATTGCGCCGGGTGTGCACAACGGCCATTGCTGGCCTACAGCGCACGATGACAATCTACACGGGGGATGCGCGCCCCTGTTGACGCACATCAACATCGCAGTGGATCGAGCGCGCCGGTACACGCGCCGATGCGTGCGTGCAGCTATTTCGATTGCACGAATGCCGCCACCGCCTTCATCTCGTCGGCATTCATGTTCTGGATGACGCCATGCATGAGACGGGAACCGCGCAGGCGCGACTGGATCAGCCTGAGCTGACGCGAGACATATTCGGCGTGCTGACCGGCCAGCCGCGGGAAAATCCAGAATCCCGAGGCATCGGCGCCATGGCAAGCGGCGCACGGCGCGATGCCCTTCGCGGCGTCGCCCTGCGCGTAGATTTTCTCGCCTGCCGCGACGAGGGCGGCGTCTCCTGCCACGGGAGCCGCCGGCGGCTGGTTCGTGAAATAGCGCGCGAGCGCGACATCCGTCGCGTCATCGATCAGCATCAAGCCGAGCACGTCGACATGGCCCGCGGGTTGGGTGCCCGCGCGGTAGCGAAACGTTTTCATCTTGGCCGACAAATAGGGCCACGGCTGAGCCGCGAGGTTCGGAATGGCGGGAAACGTGCTTCGTCCGCCGGGGCCATGGCAAGTGGAGCAAACCTCGGTCGCGAGCAGCTTCGCCGCCGCATCGGCCTCGTTGGGCACCTCGGCGGCAGCGAGATCGCGAACGGCGACACATGCCAGCAGACCCAGGATGACGAACATGCATTTCGTGCCCATTGCAGCACCTTGGCGGCTGTT
>DATIOA010000004.1:0-2885 GCA_035473575.1 Rudaea sp.
CTGACGTTGTCGAACCTGTCGCAGGTCTATGACGGCAATCCGAAGTCGGTAACCGTGGTGGTATCGCCCGATGCGAGCGTGGCGTACACAGTCACCTACAACGGCAGCGCAACAGCGCCGACCGCAGTGGGTACGTACAGCGTGGTGGCGACGGTGAGCGATCCGAACTACACCGGCACCGCCAGCGCGACGCTGACCATCACTGCCGCCTCCGCGCCGGACATCAGCGTGTCGATCAGCAATGGCCGCAGCTACGTGCAGTACGGCAAGACGCTGACCAACACGATCGTGGTGCAGAACATCGGCACGGCGGATGCGTCGAGCGTCACCGTCGCTGCCGCACTGCCGGTCACGCTGGTCAATGGCAACTGGACTTGCGTGGGCTACACCGGTGCGACTTGCGGTGCGGCCAGCGGCAGCGGCGATCTGAGCGACACGGCTGTCGTTCCGCAGAACGGCGTGCTGGTCTACACGTTCGCCGCGACGGCCAACGACGACCAGAGTCTGGCCACCGACCAGATCGCGATGACGGCAACGGTCACCGTGAACGGCACGCCGGCGGACAGCAATCCGGCCAACAACACGGCGACGACGCCAGTCACGCAGATCGTGATCTTCCGTGACGGCTTCGAGACCGGTGGCGACGGCGCGCAAAACGCCGCCGCCACGACGCTGATGTCTAGCATGGGTGCGAAGTCCACGCTGTCTCTGGATCCGGCCACGGCGCCGCAAGGACAGAACGCGCCGCAAGCCTGGTTGCGTGGAGTGGATGCATCCGGCCGCACCGTGTTCGAGGTCGAAACCTTGCACATCGGCACGCTGTCGCTGATGCGCCTGTCGGTGAGCGACGCGAATGGCAATCTGGTGCTGGGTGCGTGGATCGACGCGCAGCAGTTCGCGTTTGGCTTCGCGGGCAGCGGCGGCAAGTATCAGGTGATGCTTGCATCAAGCAAGGCCAACGTGCAGGTGTCGTTGCCAACCTGGGTGGTACTGCCGGTGCAGGTTTACACGACGAAATAGTCGTCAGGGCTCGCTACCCGGCCACGGAGGGCCGGGTGGCGCATCGCACTCAGCGATGGACTCAATCCAGCCGCTTGCGCGTGCGCGCGATCGCGATGCCGAGCACCACCACGATGAAGACGCCGAGCGCGGCGAGCTCCGGCCACAGGTCGGCGAGCGTCGCCGCTCGCAAAAGTATTCCTCGGATCAGGTGCATGAAGTGCGTCATCGGCAGGATTTCAGCCAACCATTGCGCCGGCCGCGGCATGCCGGCGTAAGGGAACATGAAGCCGGACAGCAGGATCTGCGGCAGGAAGGTGAAAAACGCGAGCTGCATGGCCTGGAACTGGCTCTTCGCGAGCGTCGACAGAAATACGCCCAGTGCCAGCGAGGCGACGATGAACACCAGCGATGCGGCGTAGACGTCGAGCAAACTTCCACGAATCGGCACGTCGAAGACGGCCACGCCGAGCAGCAGCACCAGCGTCACCTGGATCAGGCCGATGCCGGCGAAGGGCAGGACCTTGCCCACGGTCAGCTCCATCGGCGACACGGGAGTCGCAATCAGGAATTCCAGGTTGCCGCGCTCGCGCTCGCGCACCAGCGCCATCGCCGTAAACAGCACCATGGTCATGGTCAGGATCACACCGATCAGGCCCGGTACGGTGTTGATCGGTGCGCGCCGTCCGGGATTGTAGAAGTTGACGATCTCCACATTGGCCGGCGGCGTCGACGTGGCGGGATTCAGTAACGCCGACAGGGGTAATGCGGCGAGCTGGCGCACCGCCTGCTGTACGGTCTGGTCGGAGCCATCGACGACGATCTGCAATGGCGGTCGATCATTTTCGATCAGGCGGCGCTCGAAGTCCGATGGAATTACCAACGCCGCGCTGATCTTGCCTTCGCGCAACAGCGCATCGATGTCTTGCGGTGTGCGCAGGCGGTAGTCGAAATCCAGCACCTGGGTCTGCGCGATCGCGGTGACGATCTGGCGCGACTGCGCGGTGTGCGCTTGATCGAGCACAGCGGCGGGCAGATGGCGGATGTCCATGTTGATCGCATAACCGAACAGCAGCATCTGCATGGTCGGGATGCCGACGATCATGGCGAAAGTGAGCTTGTCGCGGCGCAACTGGCGCAATTCCTTGACGACAATGGCGAAGAGACGGCGCAGGTTCATGCGTGCGTCTCAGCGCGCGGCGCCGGTGCCTGGCGCGTGGCAGCGACGAACACGTCTTCGAGGTTGGGCCGTGTCGTTTCCACGCGGGCATCGACGCCTGCCGCGCGCAGGCTCGCGGCGATGCGCGCTTGCAGGTCGGCACCGTCGCCGCCGAGCACGCGCAAGGACGCGCCGATCTGCGCCATGGCCGAAATTCCCGGCATATTTGCCAGTGCATTCTGCGCCGCGCGCGGATTCACGCAGTCGATGAGCAGTACCTGGCCGGGCAGGGCGTCCTCGAGTTCGTGCGGGGTGCCGTCGGCGACCAAGCGTCCGCGATCCAGGATTGCAAGTCGATGGCAGCGCTCGGCCTCGTCCATGTAATGCGTGGAGACGAGGATCGTGGTGCCCGCGTCGGTGAGCGCGAACAGCGAGTCCCAAAAGTCGCGCCGCGATTGCGGATCGACCGCGCTGGTCGGTTCGTCGAGCAGCAGCAATTCCGGCTTGTGCAGCACGGCGGCGGTGAGCGCGAGGCGTTGCTTCTGTCCGCCCGAGAGCGTGCCGGCGAGCTGGTTGCGCTGTTCGCCAAGCCGGTAGCGATCGACCAGTTCGGCGACGCGCGTGCGCGTTTGTGCGCGATCCAGCTCATGCACGGCACCGACGAACTCGAGGTTCTCGCGCACCGTCAGGTCGTCGTACAACGAGAACTTCTGCGTCATGTAGCCGA
>DATIOA010000005.1:0-6770 GCA_035473575.1 Rudaea sp.
GAAAACACCGGGCCCATTGCCGTGCCGGCGCCGCCGACCAGCAAGGTCGCGGCTCCGCCCGCGTGTGACACCGTCCAGATCTCGCCGCCGTAGGCGAAGGCGATGCGCGTGGCCGACACGCTCGGTGTTTGCAGCAGCAGCGGCGCGGCTTGCGCGCAAGCCATTCCGGCCAAGAGGCACAAACCCGACACCCACGATGTTGCGCGCATGAAGTTCTCCGAATCCGGCACAAAGACGCAGTCTAGGTCGCACCTGCCGGGATCAAACCTGCCATTGGTAACACCCTGCGGCATAATAGCGGCCTGATCCACTTGCCGATTTCCCGTGACCAATCTTCAAGACGCTCTGAAACTGCATCGCGGCGGCGATCTCGACGCCGCCGAGGCGGCCTATCGTGCGCTGCTGGCCGCAGAACCCGAGAATGCGGATGCGCTGCACCTGCTCGGTACTCTGCTGCACAAGCGCGGCCATGCCGCGGATGCCGAGGAATCCATCCGCGGCGCATTGATGCTGGATCCGGATTGCGCGCAATTCCACCTCTCGCTGGGCGGCGTGCTGATGCAGCAAGGCCGCGACGACGAAGCGCAAGCCGCCTTCGAGCGCGCGCTTGAACTCGATCCGAACGCAGCAGAAGCGCATGCGCTGGTCGGCTTCGTGCACGCGCGCACGGGCGACTACGCCGCCGCCGAGGAACGCTTCAAGATCGGCCGGCGCGCGGAAGCGGACGATCCGCTGTTGCTGCTCGGCCTGGGCGATCTGTACCTGGCGCGCGAACAGCCGGACAACGCGCTCAAGTTCCTGACCCGCGCGGCGGAGCAAAGACCTGGCGATGCGACGATCCAGTTCAGCCTCGGCCGTGCCTTCTTCGAACAGGGCAACTTCGCGTTCGCGGACAAGGCATTCGAGAACGCGCTGCGCGCGCAGCCGGATTTGTCGCGGGCACGCCTGTATCGCGGTCGCGTCTGCGTACGCGAGAAGCGCTACGACGCTGCGCAGAAAATCTACGAGGAACTGCTTGCCAGCGGCGAGCAGACGTTTGGCGCGCTGGCCGGTCTCGGCGATTGTGCGCGCCATCGCGGCCATGTCCTGCGTGCATTGAAATTCTATCGTCGCGCGCTGGCGCTGGAACCCGACAATCCCGGCGCGGCCAATGCCTGCGCCTGGTGCCTGGAACAGATCGGCGACTTGGCTGGCGCTGCGGCGTACCTGTCCGGCGCGCTCGAACGCGCACCGGACGCGACATGGTTGCGCACGCCGCTTGCCGGCTTGCTCGAACGCCTTGGTCGTGGCGAGGAAGCCGCGCAGGTACGGGCCGGTTGATGCGCGCGATTGCGCTCGCGCTGGTTTTTGCGCTGGCCTCGTCGTCGAACAACGCCGCGGATGCGTTGCCGCTGGCCGAGTTGCATCTCCCGCCCGGATTCCACATCGGCGAATTCGCGCGCGTGCCGAATGCGCGCCAAATGACGCTCGGTACGAACGGCACGCTGTTCGTCGGTTCGATGAGTGCGGGCAAGGTCTACGCGCTCACGCCGTCGGCCGACGGCACGCACGCGGACACGGTGCGCACCATCGCGCAAGGTCTGCGCATGCCGGTGGGCGTCGCGTTCAAGGATGGCGCGCTGTACGTGTCGGCGGTGGACCGCATCCTGCGCTTCGACGCGATCGAGGCGCGCCTGGACAATCCGCCGCCGGCAGTTGTCGTCACCGACAAACTGCCGACCGATGCCGCGCATGGTTGGCGCTTCATCGCGTTCGGTCCGGACGGCAAGCTGTACGTGCCGATCGGCGCCCCGTGCAATGTCTGCGACAAGTCCGGTTACGCGAAACTCACGCGCATGAATGCCGATGGCAGTGGCGTGGAAGATGTCGCGCTCGGCATCCGCAACACGGTCGGCTTCGACTGGCAGCCAAGAACGGGGAAGCTCTGGTTCACCGACAACGGGCGCGACATGCTCGGCGACGACCTGCCGGCGGATGAGTTGAATCACGTCGATCGCCTGCGCGAGCATTTCGGTTTTCCGTACTGCCACCAGGGCGACTTGCCCGATCCCGAATTCGGCAAGGGCCATCCGTGCAGTGACTACGCGCCGCCGGCGCTCAAGCTCGGCGCACACGTGGCCGCCCTCGGCATGCGCTTTTATACCGGCACGCAGTTCCCACCCGAGTACAAGGATTCCCTTTTCATCGCCGAGCACGGCTCGTGGAATCGCTCGAGCAAGGTCGGCTATCGCATCGTGAACGTGCGCGTGGATGGCGAACGCGTCGTCGACAGCAAACCCTTTGTCAGCGGCTGGCTGCGGCCCGACCAGAGCGTGTGGGGTCGGCCCGCGGACGTGCTGGTCATGCCCGATGGCGCCTTGCTCGTCTCCGACGACCGCGCCGGCGCCATCTACCGGATTACCTGGTCCAAACCATGAATGCAAACATCGACGTTGTCGCCGCCGCACTCGAACGTGCGCGGCAACTTGGCCAGCAAGGGCGCGGCGAGGAAGCCGCCGGCGAATACGCGCGCGTGCTCGCCGCCGCACCCGAGCATGCCGAGGCGCTCGCGTTTTTCGGCACGCGCGAATTGGCACTCGGCCGTGCGCAGTCGGCGATCGAATACCTGCAGCGTGCGGTGCGCGCGAATCCCGATGAGCCGCAGTTCCAGCTGAGCCTGGGCAGCGCCTATCTCGGCGCCAGGCGCCTGGACGAAGCCTGTGCCGCACTGGCGCGTTGTTTGGAGCTGGAGCCGAAGGCCTATGTGGCACGCCTGCAATACGCGGTCGCGCTGGAACAGTCGGGCCAATCCGATCGCGCGATGGCGCATTACTTCAGCGCTGTCGTGCAGGCGCAGGCGCAGGGTCGTTGGCTCAGCGATGCGTCCACCGCGCCGATGCTGCGCGCCCAGGTCAAGCATGCGATGCGCATCGCCTTCGCGGGCCGCAAGCGCCTGTTCGAGGCCGTGCTCGCACCGTATGTAGCGCGCCACGGCGAAGCGGCGATGGCGCGCGTGGCGAAGTGCCTGAAAATCTATCTCGGCGAAATCCCGCCGAACTATCCCGATCCGCGCCAGATGCCGAAGTTCCTGTATTTCCCGGACCTGCCGCCGACCACCTACTTCGACCGCGCGCTGTTCCCCTGGTACGAAATACTGGAAGGCAACTGGATGGCGATCCGCAATGAGTTGAACGCGGTCATGCACGAACCCGATGCACTGGCGCCGTTCCTCGGCGAGCATTCGCCGGAAGCCGTGAAGGGTTACCTCGGCGGCGTGGAGAATCCGGTCTGGAATGCGTATTTCTTCTACCGCCACGGCGATCGCTTCGATGCGCACCATGCGCGCTGCGCACGCACGAGCGCCGCGCTGGAGTCGCTGCCGACCCTGGTGCGCATCCGCGAACACGCGCCGGAAGTCTGCTTTTCCGTACTCACGCCGGGCACGCACATCCTCAAGCATCGCGGCGTGACCAACACGCGCCTGGTCACGCATCTGCCGCTGGTCATTCCGGAAAACTGCGCGATCGCCGTCGGCGGCGAGGAAAAGGTCTGGCGCGAAGGCGAGGCTTTCAGTTTCGACGACACGTTCGAACACGAAGCCTGGAACCGCAGCGACCGCACCCGCGTGGTCATGCTGCTGGACGTGTGGAATCCGTACATGACGAGCGCCGAATGCGAGGCGATCACCGGGCTGATCGAGGGCATTGGCGACTTCAACGAGTCGGCCGGCATCGACAGACAGTGATTCTATTTTGGTGCAAAGCTTGAAAATCACGCACCAACGTGGTGATTTTGGATTGGGTTTGCGAATGCCTGAAATTCACATCTGATTGATTGAATTGAATATTGTTTATTGGCATCGGCCTTGCTAAAGAGCGGCATCCCACCCCCAGGAGCCCGCGATGTCCGCCGATACCGTTTTCGATCTGATCAAGAAGCACAACGTTGAATTCGTCGACCTGCGTTTTGCCGACCTGCTCGGCAAGCAGCACCACGTCACCTTCCCCGCGCATGCCGTCGATGCCAGCACGTTCGAGGACGGCAAGATGTTCGACGGTTCCTCGATCACCGGCTGGAAGGGCATCAACGACTCGGACATGGTGCTGATGCCGGATCCGGCCAGCGCGGTGCTCGACCCGTTCGCCGCGCATCCGACCCTGAACCTGGTCTGCGACGTGCTCGAACCGTCGACCATGCAGGCGTATTCGCGCTGCCCGCGCTCGATCGCGCGGCGCGCCGAGGCCTACCTGAAATCGACCGGCGTTGCCGACACCGCGTTCTTCGGTCCGGAACCGGAATTCTTCATCTTCGACTCGGTGCGCTGGAGCAACGACATGCGCGGCGCCTCGTTCGAGATCGAATCCGAAGAAGCGGCGTGGAGTTCCAACCGCGAATTCGAAGGCGGCAATTCCGGCCATCGCCCGGGCGTGAAAGGCGGCTATTTTCCGGTCGCGCCGGTGGATTCGCTCGGCGACCTGCGCGGCGAGATGTGCAAGATCCTCGAACAGGTCGGCCTGACCGTGGAAGTGCATCACCATGAAGTCGCCACTGCCGGCCAGTGCGAGATCGGCACCAAGTTCAGCACGCTGGTGCACAAGGGCGACGAACTTCTCACGCTCAAGTACGTGATCAAGAACGTCGCACATGCGCACGGCAAGACCGTAACCTTCATGCCCAAGCCCATTGTCGGCGACAATGGTTCCGGCATGCACGTGCACCAGTCGCTCGCCAAGGGCGGCACCAACCTGTTCGCCGGCGACCTGTACGGCGGCCTGTCGCAGACGGCGCTGTACTACATCGGCGGCATCTTCAAGCACGCGCGCGCGATCAACGCATTTACCAATTCCACGACCAACAGCTACAAGCGCCTGGTGCCGGGCTTCGAGGCGCCGGTGATGCTGGCGTATTCGGCGCGTAATCGTTCCGCGAGCTGCCGCATTCCGTTCGTGCATTCGCCGAAGGCACGACGCATCGAAGTGCGCTTCCCCGACCCGATGAACTCGGGTTACCTCGCCTTCACCGCGCTGATGATGGCGGGATTGGACGGCATCCTCAACAAGATCGACCCGGGTGCGCCGATGGACAAGGATCTGTACGACCTGCCGCCGGAAGAGGAAAAAAATATCCCGCAGGTGTGTTCGAGCCTGGACCAGGCGCTCGAAGCACTGGACAAGGATCGCGCCTTCCTCAAGGCTGGCGGCGTGTTCAGCGACGACTTCATTGACGCTTACATCGACACGAAACTTGCCGAAGTGACGCGCTTCCGTGCGGCGACGCATCCGATCGAGTACCAGATGTACTACAGCCTCTGACCCGCTTCTACGACGGCGCCCGCATGCAGCGGGTGCCGTCACACGCGCTGGTGCGCGGCTTCGGCCAGGCGCTTGTACTCGCGCATGCGTTTTAGCCAGAGTTCGTTGTGCTCGGCGTCGTGCTCCAGGCGTGGATCGGGAATCGAGCTGAACGGGATGCGCATCGGCGCGGCTTCGAGCGCACCTTGCATGCTGCTGAAATACAGCGTATTGCCGCCGTAGCGCTGGTTGATGCGGTCGAGCACGCCGCTCACCGCGCGGCTCTTCGTCTCGTTCACGAACAACGAGCCGGTGCTTGCGTCGCGCTGTTGCAAATGATGCAACGTCACGCTTACTGCCAACGGCACCGGTTTGCCGCCGCGCAGCGGCAGCCGCGCTGTGTGCGGGTCGCGTCGATCGAGCGCGTGCGCAAGCTGGCGCAGGAATTCGCGACTGTCGTCGGTCGCCTCGAAGCGGACCTCACCGTGCCATGCGTCGGCACCGAGATGGCGCACGCGCACGCTCAGCGCCGCCGCGACGTAGCCTTCATTACGCAGGCGCATCGCTGCTTTGACCAGCAGTTTCTTCAGCACGGCACGTGCGCCAGTGCTCGTGCGCCATTCCGGGCCGAGCACGTGCGAGTGGCCAAGGCTGGCGCGCGCGGATTCGCGATGCGTCTGCCATTCGCCGCGCAACGCATCGAAGAAACGCTCGCCTTCGATGCCGCCCCAGATTTCGCGCATCGCGGCTTTATCCAGCGCGCACAGTTGTCTCATTGTGCGGATGCCTTGCGCGTGCAGGCGCTGCTCCATGTTGGGACCGATGCCGCACAGGTCGGACAATTCCAGCCGATGCAGTGCGTGCGGCAGATCGCCTGCTTCCAGCACGACCAGGCCGTCGGGTTTTTGCATGTCGGTCGCGGTCTTCGACAGGAAATGATTCGGCGCGATGCCCACCGAACAGCGCAGCCAGTCGCCGACGCCGCGCACGGCCGCCTTGATGTTGCGTGCGATGGCGACGGCATTCGCGCGCACGCGCTCGCGCCCGATCAGTTCGCAGGCGACTTCATCGATGGAGCCGGCGTAGTCGATCGGGATGCAGGTTTCGATCGCGTCCTTCAAACGATGGTGGTATTCGACGTACAACGATGGCTGCGCCGGCACGATCGCGATATGCGGACACAGTCTGCGCGCCTCGCGCACGAGGGTGCCGGTGCGCACGCCGAAAGTCTTCGCTTCGACGCTGGCGGCGATGCAGCAGGTCGTTTCGGCCATGACCGGCGCGACGCCGACCGGCCGCCCGCGAAGCGACGGATCGGCCTGTTGCTCGACCGAGGCGAAATACGAATTGAAGTCGACGAAGAGGCTGCGCAGGCTCATGGCACGGTTCCGGCGGACGCGTGCCGGGAGTTGAGACTACTCTGATCTCAGGAATGGCGACACGGATACTTCTGCACTAAAATGGTGCAATGCATGCTGCCGAAATCCTGCCGAGGATTCC
>DATIOA010000006.1:0-7881 GCA_035473575.1 Rudaea sp.
TAGAGGTCCTCGCGGAAGGTCCCCTCGGCGACGCACTGGGCGAGGTCGCGGTTGGTCGCGGCGATGAGGCGCACGTCGACGTGGATGGGCTCGTTGCCAGCGCGTGGACGGCCAGAAGGTCAACAAGCGCGTGCTCGAAGCGCTGATCCTGTGCGGTGCCATGGATGCGCTCGGTGCCAATCGCGCCAGCCTCATGGCGCAGTTGCCCGAATGCCTGCGCGCCGCCGAACAGACTGCGCGCGACGCTGCGGCGGGACAAAACGACATGTTCGGTGCGGCAAGCGCCACGCCGGCGCCGCGCCTGCAACCGGCGAATGTTCCCGAGTGGCCGCCCGAGCAGCGCCTCGCCGGTGAACGCGACACGCTCGGGCACTATCTTTCCGGCCACCCGACCCTGCTCTGGCGCGATACGCTGGCGCAACTGGCGACCTGCCCGATCGGCGAGATCGGCCAGCGCTACCAGCCGCCGAAGCCGCGCGCGGGCGACGACGGCAACCGCTTCCGGCGTGCCCCGGAAACGCCGTGGGTCGTCGCAGGCCAGCTCGTGGACCTGCACAAGCGCGGCACCGACCAGGCTTTCGTGCAACTGGAGGATTTCAGCGGCCGCATCGAGGTGAGCCTGTTCCGCGAAGCCTTCGTCGAAAACGCGGCGATGCTCACGCGCGACGCCATCCTCGTCGTCGAAGGCGGTTTGGCCTGGGACGACTTCGCCGGCGCGCTGCGCATCCGCGCACGGCGTGTATTCACGTTGAATGAAGCCTGCGAGCGCCAGGCAAAGCTGCTGCGTATCCGTCTCAACGGCATCGGCGAGGATTTTCTCGATCGCCTGCGCGATACGCTCGCCGGCTATCGCGGCGGACTCACGCCCTTGCGCGTGCAATACGCGAACGCCAGTGGTCACGCCGAAATCGAACTCGGCCCGGAATGGCGCGTGCGCGCCACCGCCGATCTCAAGCGCAGCCTCGACGTACTGCCCGGCGTCAAATCGACGGAATGGGTCCTCAGCCGCTCGAACGACGCCTGATGCGGGGTATTCCGTCCCGCCTGTGGCTATAATTCGCGGCTTCGCGTCCACGTTTCCGGCATGAACCCCAATTTCCTCGATTTCGAACAACCCATCGCCGAACTGGAAGGCAAGATCCAGGAGCTGCGCCACGCCAGCCACGGCCAGGCGTTCAACATCGACGACGAGGTGCGCAAGCTGCGCGACAAGCTCAAGCGCAAGACCGCGGAAATCTTCAAGGACCTGACGCCTTGGCAGATCGCGCAACTGGCGCGGCACCCGGCGCGACCGTACACGCTCGACTACGTGCAGACGATCTGCGACGAGTTCCACGAACTCGCCGGCGACCGCGTCTACGCGGACGACGCCGCCATCGTCGGCGGCCTCGCGCGCATGGACGGCCGCGCGATCATGGTGATCGGCCAGCAGAAGGGCCGCGACACCAAGACCAAGATCCGGCGCAATTTCGGCATGCCGCGTCCCGAGGGTTACCGCAAGTCGTTGCGCCTGATGCAGATGGCCGAGCGCTTCGGCCTGCCGATCCTCACTTTCATCGACACGCCCGGCGCGTATCCAGGCGTCGGCGCCGAGGAACGCGGCCAGTCCGAGGCGATCGCGCGCAACCTGCTGGAGATGTCGCAACTGCGCGTGCCGATCGTGTGCACGGTGATCGGCGAAGGCGGTTCCGGTGGCGCGCTGGCGATCGGCGTCGGCGACCGCACGGTCATGTTGCAATATTCGACGTATTCGGTGATTTCGCCTGAAGGCTGCGCCTCGATCCTGTGGAAAACCGCCGACAAGGCCAGGGACGCCGCCGAGGCGCTCGGCATCACCGCGCCGCGCCTGCTCGAACTCGGCCTCATCGATAAAGTGGTGCGCGAGCCGCTCGGCGGCGCGCACCGCGATCCGCACGCGATGGCGATCCGCCTCAAGGCCGTGCTGCGCAACCAGCTCGACGAACTCGAACGCAGCGACCGCGCCGGCCTCGTCGGCGAACGCTACAAGCGCCTGCGCCGCTACGGCGCGTTCAAGTCGTAGTCTGGTCGACCTCGATCTCGATACCCCCGATCATGCTGGCGACGAGGTTGTAGAGCGCCCCGCCGATCGCGCCGGCAATGAAGCCGATCACGCCGTACATGATCGGGAAGATGATCAGCGCGGCAATGCCAGCCGCACCGGCAATGGCCGACGCCTGGCCGCCAAAACTGCCGATCATCGCGCCGAATGCCATGAACAACAGCGCGATGAGCACACCGAAGATGGCCATCAGGACCATCTGGAAAACCGCAAGCTTCAATACCCCGACGCGTTTGATGACCATGACAATTTCCCCATTGGAATGAACCCGCCGCAACCGCGGGTACCATGACGCTAACCGAGGTTCATGCCGCGCGCAACCGGTTCTGGCACCATGCGCAAATGTCCACGTCGTTGACCGACCTGCTGCGCGTCCAGTCCGATGCCCTGCCGCCCGGCCCGCTCGCCGTGGCTTTCAGCGGCGGCGTGGATTCGAGTGCCTTGCTGCACGCGCTCGCGCAGTTGCCCGCGGCGCGTGCGCGCGGACTGCGCGCGATCCATGTGGATCACGGATTGCATTCGGACAGCGGCGAATGGGCGGCGCAAAGCCGCGAATCCGCCACGCGGCTGGAAGTGCCACTGCAAGTCGTCGCCGTGCGCGTGGATCGCGCTGCTGGCACCGGGCTGGAAGACGCCGCGCGGCGCGCACGCCTTGCCGCGTTTGCGCAATCCTTGGGCGCAGGCGAATTCCTTGCGCTCGCCCAGCATCGCGGCGACCAGGCCGAAACCGTGCTGCTCAAGCTGCTGCGCGGCGCCGGTCCGGAAGGCCTCGGCGCGATGCGCGCATTGCGCGAATGCGGAAAGGGATACCTCTGGCGCCCCTTGCTCGATCTGCCACGCGCTGCCTTGGTCGAATACGCACAGGAACATGCCTTGCGCTGGATCGAGGATCCGAGCAACGCGCAGACGCACCTGTCGCGCAATTTTCTGCGCCACGAAATCGTCCCGCGCCTGACCCGACACTGGCCGCAGGCCGAAGCGGCGCTGGCGCACAGCGCGACCTGGCTGCGCGCTACCGCCGAATTCATCGATGCGCAGGCCAACGCCGCACTCGCGACTTTGCGCGGACCCGAACCGGCAACGCTGGATTGGCGCGGCTGGCTGGCCCTGCCCGATGCCTTGCGCGATCCGGTGCTGCGGCGCTGGTTGCGCGAATGTGGACTGGACGAACCGGCACACTTCCACGTCGCCGAACTCGAACGTCAGTTGCTCGCCGCGAACGATCGCGCGCCCTGCGTCACGTTCGACGACACGGAATTGCGCCGCCATCGCGACTGGCTGCACGCGACCCGCCGCGGCGGCACGCACTTCGTCCCGCGTACCGATTGATTCCTGCGCGCCGCTGCGGTAGCGTGCGCGCCATGCGCAAGACCGACGCCAAACCTTCCGATCCCAAACCTGCAGAACTCGCCGAATCCGATCGCATCGTCGATTTCGAAAAATCGCTCGACGAACTCGAGAAACTGGTCGGCAAAATGGAACAGGGCGAACAGAGCCTTGACGATTCGCTCAAATCCTACGAACGCGGCGTCGCGCTGTACCGCAATTGCCAGAGCGCGCTCGAACAGGCCGAACTGCGCGTGAAACTGCTGTCCGACCCGGAACAGCCCGATCAAGCCCAAGACTTTGAGCCAGAAGCGCCTTGAGCCGCCCGCCGCGCTGATCGCCTTCAGTGCACGCGCGGACGACGTGCTGGCGCATGCATTGCCGCCCGAAGAACAGGCGCCCGCAGCCCTGCACCGCGCCATGCGCTACGCCGTGCTCGGTGGTGGCAAACGCCTGCGCCCGGTGCTGGTCTATGCGACCGGCAGCGCGCTGGGCGCGCCGTTCGACGCACTCGATGCATCCGCCGCCGCGGTGGAAATCATCCACGCCTATTCGCTGGTCCACGACGATCTGCCGGCGATGGACGACGACGCCCTGCGCCGCGGCCGTCCCACCTGCCATGTCGTCTTCGGTGAAGCAATGGCCATCCTCGCCGGCGACGCACTGCAGGCGCTTGCCTTCGAGCTACTGGCCGCGGACACGGCGCACGATCCTGGTGCACATGTGGAAATGCTGCGCACGCTCGCCGCCGCCTGCGGCTCGCACGGCATGGCCGGAGGCCAGGCGCTCGACCTCGCCGCCGTCGGCACGATGTTGGCCCCGGACGAGCTCGATCGCATGCACGAGCACAAGACCGGCGCGCTGATTCGCGCCAGCGTGCGCCTCGGCGCGCTCGCCGCCGGCAACACCGACGCCGCGGCGCTCGCCGCGCTGGATGATTACGGCCATGCCGTCGGCCTCGCCTTCCAGATCCGCGACGACATCCTCGACGTGGAAGGCGACAGCGCCACGCTGGGCAAGACCGCCGGCAAGGATGCCGCCGATTCCAAGCCCACCTATCCCGCGATTCTCGGCATGGATGCCTCGCGCGCGCGCCTGGCGAAACTGACGGATGAAGCGATTGCGGCGCTGGCGCCGCTCGGCGAATGCGCGAAGGAACTCGTGGAACTCGCGCACTACGTGGCCGAGCGGGAGAGCTGATCAGCCCCCCGCCACCGTCATCCGTTCGATGAGAATCGAACCGGTAAGGATGTGCGAGCGGCGGTCGACGTCTTTGCCGATCGCGGCGATGCCGGCGAACATCTCGCGCAGGTTCGAGGCGATGGTGATTTCCTCGACCGGGTACGCAATCGCGCCGTTCTCAACCCAGAATCCCGCGGCGCCGCGCGAATAATCGCCGGTGACGATGGAAACGCCCTGCCCCATGACCTCGGTGACGAGCAGGCCGGTGCCGAGTTTCTTCAACATGGCGGCGAAATCGTCGGCACCGGTCTTGATGATGAGATTGTGCACGCCGCCGGCATTGCCGGTGCTTTGCAGGCCGAGCTTGCGCGCCGAATAGCTGCCGAGCACATACCGTTGCAGCACGCCGTCGGCAACCAAAGCATTGTCCGCCGTCGCCACGCCTTCGCTGTCGAAATTGCCCGATCCTTGTCCGCGCGGAATATGCGGGTGTTCCATGATCTCGACGAATTCCGGAAACAATTTCTGGCCCGCCTGATCGAGCAGGAAACTGGCCTTGCGATAGAGTGCGCCGCCGCTGACCGCCGAAACAAGATGCCCGACCAGGCCGCGTGCGACTTCCGGCGCGAACAGCACAGGACATTGGCGCGTATCGAGCTTGCGAGCGTCTAGCCGCGCCAGCGTGCGCTCGGCAGCCTTGCGCCCGATCGTTTCGACATCGGGAAAATCCTGCGCTGCGCGCACCGATTCGTACCAGTAGTCGCGCTGCATGCCGTTGGAATCCTGCGCGATGAGCGAACACGACAACGAATGCCGCGTGCCGCGTTCGCGGCCGACGAAGCCCTGCGACGTGGCATAGACGCCGAGCGATTCGCCCGATTGCACCGAAGCGCCTTCCGAGTTCGTGATGCCCGAAAGCGCGCGGCCGGCGCCCTCGATCGCCATGCCCAACTCGATCGCCGTCTGCGCGTCGACGGCCCACGGATGCCACAAATCCAGGTCGGGAAACGTGCGTGCCAGCCGTGCCGGATCGGCGAGTCCCGCAAACGGGTCTTCTTCGGTGAACTTCGCGATCGCGCAAGCCTGTTCGACGGTCTTGGCGATGGAATCGGGTGCCAAGTCCGCCGTGCTCGCCGAACCCTTGCGCCGGCCGAAATACACGGTCACGCCGAACGCGCGGTCGCGGTTGTGCTCGATGGTTTCGACCTCGCCCAGGCGCACGTTCACCGCAAGGCCGGTGTCGATGCTGGCGCCGACTTCGACGTCGCTCGCGCCAGCGGCGCGGCAGCGGCGCACGACGTCCTGCGCGAGTTCGGCGAGGCGATCGAGTTGGGCGAGGGAGTCGTCCGATTGTGCGATGATGGCGTTCATGATTTCCACTTTGCGTAACTGACGAATGATGCACGATCGCGACGACGATTCCCACGTCTACGTCCCGCGCGACGAACGGCCCAGCCGCAGCCAGCTGCGCCGCGAGGCGCTGGACGTGCTCAAGCTGGCGCAGGCGCTTGCGGCGCTGTCCGACGCCCAACTCGCCCGCATTCCGCTCGACGACGATCTGCGCGCCGAAGTCGCGCGCACGCGTGCGGTCAAGCAGCAGATCGCACGCAAGCGCGCCGAACAGTTCCTCGCCAAGCAACTACGCAAGCTCGACGACGCCGAACTCGAACCGATGCGTGCCGTGCTCGAACACGATCGCGAACATGCACGCCGTGAGGCCGCAGCCCTGCACGGCCTCGAAGGGTGGCGCGACCGCCTGATCGCCGATGGCGACGCCGCGCTGGACGAACTCATGCAGCAATTTCCAGCGGCGGATCGTCAGCAGCTCCGCCAGCTAGCGCGCAAGGCGCGGGCCGAACGCGACGCGCAGAAACCGCTGCATGCGTTCCACGAGCTGTTTCGCGCGCTGCGCGAGTTGCTCGGTTAAGCAGCGGTACCGCCCACCGTCATCTGGTCGATTTTCAACGTCGGCTGGCCCACGCCCACCGGCACGCTCTGGCCTTCCTTGCCGCACACACCGACGCCTTCATCGAGCTTCAAATCGTTACCAACCATGGACACGCGCGTGAGAACTTCCGGGCCCGATCCAATCAGGGTCGCGCCTTTCACCGGCCGCGTGACTCTGCCGTTTTCGATCAGATAGGCCTCGCTCGCCGAGAACACGAACTTGCCGTTGGTGATGTCGACCTGGCCGCCGCCGAAGTTCACCGCGTAGAGCCCGCGTTGCACCGAAGCAATGATTTCACCCGGATCGCTCTTGCCCGGCCGCATGTAGGTGTTGGTCATGCGCGGCATCGGCAGGTGCGCGAAGGATTCGCGACGGCCGTTGCCGGTGGAACGCATGCCCATCAGGCGCGCATTGAGTTTGTCCTGCATATAGCCTTTCAGCCTGCCATTCTCGATCAATACCGTGCATTCGCCCGGCACGCCTTCGTCGTCGATGGACAGCGAGCCGCGCCGGTTCGGCAGCGTGCCGTCGTCGACCACGGTGCACAGATCGGACGCGATTTTTTCGCCCAGGCGTCCGGCGAATGCCGACGTTCCCTTGCGGTTGAAATCGCCTTCAAAACCATGACCGATGGCCTCGTGCAGCAGCACGCCGGGCCAGCCCGGACCGAGCACCACGGTCATGGTCCCGGCCGGTGCGGGCACGGAATCCAGGTTCACCAGCGCCGTGCGCACGGCTTCGCGCGCGAACGCCTGCGCGCGGCCGTTGGCGAGCAATTCGCGGTAGCCGTAACGCCCGCCGCCGCCGGCGGAACCCGACTCACGGCGGCCATTGCGCTCGGCTATCACGTTCACGTTCAGGCGCACGAGTGGGCGCACGTCGGCCGCCAGCGTGCCGTCCGCGGCCGCGACGAGGACGGTGTCGAGCGTCGCGGCAAGACTGACAATGACTTGCGTGATGCACGGATCGAGCGAACGCGCGAATTTGTCCACTTCGCGCAGCAACGCGATCTTGTCTTCGTTCGCGAGCGACTCGACCGGATCGATCGGCGCATACAGCGTTTTCGCCTCGCGCGCTGCGAGTGCATGGCCAGCGCCGGGATTGCCCGACTGCGCGATCGCGCGCGCCGACTGCGCCGCGGTCAACAGCTGCGGCAGCACGATCTCGTCGGAATAGGCGAAACCGGTCTTCTCGCCGCTCATCGCACGCACGCCGACGCCCTGCTCGATGGCATGGCTGCCTTCGCGTCCCTGCATCATCCACGCCCAGCAACTGCATCTGCTGGTCCTGCTGATAGCGATCGAAGGTCAGGCTCATGCCGCTGGAGGGTTTGCCGTTCTTGTCG
>DATIOA010000007.1:0-6771 GCA_035473575.1 Rudaea sp.
CAGTCGATCCAGGCGCAAAACATGCGGGTCTCCGTTGCCGCGCGCGAGACCGACGGGCTCGTTCAAGCCCTGAAGAAAGCGCGCACGCCGGACAAAGGGCTTGACCGTGAAATCGGCGTGCTGCTTGAACGCGTGACAGCGCTCTCGGGCGCACGCGCAGCGCCGAATCCGCACAATGCATGGGCCTACCCGCCACGCGATACGCACAACTTCAAATTCCTTGCCGACGCATTGATAAAACTTCAGCACGCGGTCGACGGAGCCGATGCCGCGCCATCTGTCGACGCCCAGCACGGTTTCAGGGCGCTGGTGCCGATGGTCGATGCAGAATTGAAGGCCTGGAACGAATTGAAATCGCGCGATCTGGCGGCGTTGAATGCGAAATTGCGTGCCGCCGGACGGGAGCCAATCGAGCCGAAATGACGAAGGCGCCGTCCGTGGCGCTTTTCCGTTCGGCTCCTGCCTCACCAGAAAACGCCGCGCGCAATGCGTTACGGGAAATTCTCACATGGGCGCCATCCGTGGCGCTTTTCCGTTCGGCATCCTGCCTCACCATAAATTTTCGCGCGATCTGCCATCCGAGGCAGATCGCAAACGGGAAAATTTCTACCAGTGGACGCCTCTCATCAAGGAAGCAAACGCCACCTGTTCGCTGGTCGGTTGCGCGTCGAGTTCGCCGCGTCCCTTCATGCCCTTGGCTGCGGCCGAATCCGGGAACAGGCGGAACGCGGTGTTCATCAGGATTTCGTAAGCGCGGGGCGCCAGCGCGTAGAAGATCTGCGCGAACGTTCCGAGGCGCGTGGCCATGCGTACCGGACGCTCGATGATGGCCTCAACGATCATGTCCGCGGCTTCGTCCGGCGACAGCGTCGGCACCGATTCGTACATCTTGGTCGGCGCGATCATCGGCGTCTTCACCAGCGGCATGTTGATCGTGGTGAAGTGGATGCCGTTGTCGGAAAACTCCGCCTGCGCACAGCGCGAGAACGCATCCAGCGCCGCCTTCGACGAGACGTAGGCGGAAAAGCGCGGCGCGTTCGTCAGCACGCCGATGGACGAAATGTTGATGATGTGGCCGCGATGGCGCGCCGCCATGCCCGGCAGCAAGCCCATGATGAGGCGCAAGGAACCGAAGTAATTGAGCTGCATCGTGCGCTCGAAATCGTGGAAGCGATCGTAGCTCGAGGCGATCGCGCGGCGGATCGAACGTCCGGCATTGTTGATCAGGATATCCACGCCCTTGTGTTCCGCGAGCGCCTTTTGCACGAGTTCGTCGCAGGATTTTTGTTCCGCCAGATCGGCGACATAGGTGTGGCAAACTCCGCCCGCATCGACGATTTCCTTGCGCGTGGCATTGAGTTCGTCCTCGCCGCGCGCGCAAATCAGCACCTTGGCGCCCGCCGCGGCGATCTTCAATGCGGCCGCCTTGCCGATGCCGGACGATCCGCCGGTGATCAGCACGGTGCGCCCGCGCACCTTGCCCGACAGCGAATGATCGACGAACAGATCGGGGTCGAGGTGGCGTTCCCAGTAATCCCATAGCCGCCAGGCGTAACCCTGCAGGTCCGGTACGCGGATCTTCGTGCCCTTGAGCGCACGCTCTGTCTCGCGACAATCGAAACGCGTCGGATAGTTGATCATGCGCATCGCTGCGGCCGGAATGCCGAGGTCGCGCAGCACCGCGCCGGTGAAGCGCTTGACCGGCGGCAGGCCGGCCAGTGCCTGCTTGATCATCGGCGGGATGAAACCGAACATGCGCGCGTCCAGGCGCATGGTCATCTGCGGCGCATGTCCGGCGCGGGCGAAGATGTTGAGCACCTCGCCGATACGGCGCGGCGCCGGGTCGGTGAGATGGAAACAGCCGCCGTCCAGGCCCGGTTTATGCGCGATGTGGTCCATGGCCGCGACGACGAAATCCACCGGCACCATGTTTACGCGGCCGCCTTCAAGGCCAATCGTCGGCATCCACGCCGGCAGCGCCGCGCGCAGTTTCTTCAGCGCGCGGAAGAAGTAGTACGGCCCGTCGATCTTGTCGATCTCGCCGGTTTTTGAACTGCCCAGCACGATCGCCGGACGGTATATACGGTGCTTGATCTTCGCCTCGCGCACCAGCGCCTCGGCATCGTGCTTGGTGCGGAAATACGGATGATCGAGGTTCTCGGCCTCGGCAAACATGTCTTCGCGAAAGACGCCGGGGAAAAGGCCGGCAACGGCAATGGAACTCGCGTAGTGGAAGCAGCCTGACTTCAGCGCGCTCGCGAGTTCCAGCGCATGCCGCGTGCCATCGACATTTGCGGCGACCTGGCTTTCCGCATTGGCGGCGAGGTCGTAGATCGCGGCGAGATGGAAGAAGTGTTTGACCTTTCCCGCCAGCGCCTTGCGCTGTGCCGGCGTCAACCCCAGCATCGGTTTGGTCACGTCGCCGGCGACGGCGACGAGGCGCTTGCCGTCGGCGCCGAAACGGTCGCGCAGTTCTTCGAATTTCCTTTGCGAACCCTTGCGCACGAGGCAATGCACCTCCCCGTTGCGCGCCAGCAGGTGTTCCAGCAGATGGCGCCCGATGAAACCGGTCGCGCCCGTCACGAAATAGGTCATGGTGTGTATCCCCGCGATGCAGGATGCAAAGATAGCAAAGCCAACGCACGTTTGACACGTTCGTTCGCTTTTGCCATTGTCCACGCCCGCAGCGCACGCAATCGCACCGGGGAACGACATGGCCGACCTGAAAACCAAGTTCGCGCAAGCCGCCGAAGACGTCAAGAAACTCGACGAACGCCCCGATAACGACACCCTGCTCAAGCTCTACGCCCTGTTCAAGCAGGGTTCCGATGGCGATGTATCCGGCCCGAAGCCGGGATTCTTCGATTTCGTCGGCACCGCCAAATACGAAGCCTGGGCCAAGCTCAAGGGCATGAAGGCCGACGAGGCGATGCAGAAATACGTCGACCTCGTCAAGAAACTGCGCGGCTGACCGGCGCGCTGCGGCGATGGCGGCGAAGCAGACACGCGAACGCATTCTCGACGCCAGCCTGGCGATGTTCAACGCCCAAGGCGAGCCGAACGTCACCACCAACCACATTGCCGACGAGCTCGGCATCAGCCCGGGCAACCTGTACTATCACTACCGCAACAAGGACGACATCGTCGAGCGCCTGTTCGTGCGCTACGAGGCGCGCATGGACAACGCGCTGGTTGCGCCAGAAGGCCGCCTGCCGAATCTGGAAGACATCTGGCTGCAACTGCACCTGGTCTTCGAGTGCATGTGGGAATACCGTTTCCTGTACCGCGACCTCGTCGACATCCTCGCCCGCAACCGCAAGCTGCGACAGCGCTTCGCGCGCATCCTCAATCGCGCCGCGGTAAGCGCCGAAACCGTGCTCAAGGGCCTGGCGCATGCCGAAATCCTGCGCGCAACGCAGGACGAAATCCACGCCACGGCGGAAAACGTCTTGCTGGTAGCCACGTTCTGGCTCAACTACCACGCCGTGCGTGGCGCCAACCCGGAGCCGGCCCAGAACGACCTTAGCCACGGCATCTATCAGGTAATGTTGCTGATCGCGCCGTTCCTGCGAGATGCCGAGCGGGCACATCTGAATACGCTGGCCCAGGCTTACCGAAGATAGAACAAAAAAACGGCCGCACTGGGCGGCCGCATTGCTTCGTTGGAGCGTGAATTCTACTTCGCGGCCTTGAGCTGGCGGCTCAGGGCGCTCATGCGCTGGCTCAGGGCTTCGATATCGGCCTTGGACGGAATGCCGAGCTTCGCCAGTACGCTAGCGACCGCGTTCTGCACGACCACGCCGAACTTGGCGGTGTTGCGCTTGAGGTCGACGCGCAACGGCGCGACCACGCCCTTCACGTGCACCCTGGCGTCGGCCCCGACTTCACGCACGAGCTGTCGCGCGCGGGCCTGGAAATCGCGCCCTTCGGCAGCGAGACCGGAGAGAACTTCCGTGCCGCGCTTCTGCACGATGGAAACCGCACCGAGACCGGCCAGCCACACGGCGTGGGCCTTGCCGGCGGGGGAAGTCGTTTGATTCTTGTTGCGCTTGTTAGCCATGTTCTGCCTCTTGGTCGGGAAACCGCCGCGATGCGGCGTTGAGGCAACTCTAGTCAGGCCGGCTAGAACAAACACACTACTCAAGGCCGCACTACTCAAGGCCGCACTACTCGAGACCGCACTAACCAAGGTCGAAGAATTCGACCAACCCCGTCTCCAGCGAATACTCCGCGCCGACCACGCGAAAACCTTTTTCTTCAATCAGATTCTCCATGAGTTCGGAGCCGTGGCGCAGGTGGTTGGTGGACGCACGGATGTTCGCGCGCACGGCCTCGCGGCTGAGCGCATGCAGATCGTGGCGCAGTTCCGTGTTCATCAGCGGCAGCACGCTCGGACGCACGCGATTGACGATGGACTGCAGGTTCGGCGACTGCGCCCCGCCGTGCTGGGTCAGTTCTTCCACTGTGGCAGCGATCGCGCCGCACTGGGTATGCCCAAGCACGACGACCAGCGGCGTGCCGAAGCGCGCGGCGGCGAACTCGACGCTGCCGACCAGCGAGGGCGCGATGATATTGCCGGCAACGCGGATCACGAACAGGTCGCCAAGGCCCTGGTCGAAGATGATTTCCGCCGGTACCCGCGAATCGGAACAGCCGAGGATCGTCGCGAACGGTTCCTGCCCCTCCGCCAGTTCGCGGCGACGGTTCTTGCCGGCCTGCTGGCCGCCATTGCAATCGTCGGCAACGAAACGGCGGTTGCCTTCGCGCAGGCGTTCGAGGGCTTCGGATGCGGAAATCATCGTGCGTGTTTGCCTTATCGCGGACGGATCTGGTTGCGTTCCTGCTTGCGGTCCCAGGCGCGCAGCTCATCGCGCAGGTGCGCGATGCGCTGACGGCCAAGCGCGTTGCGGCCTTCGTCGAGCACGCGGCCGTCGAGCAACTCGGCCAGCCGCTGCGCCGTGGGCAGCATCGCTTCCCAGGCATCCAGCGCCGACATCGGCCCGGGCAGGGTCATGAAGAAACTCACGCCCGGCGTACGCAGCGATTCGATCTGCGTCATGTCGAAGCTGCCGGGCTTGACCATGTTCGCCATGCTGAACACCGGGCCGGCCTCGGGCCTGCCCGATACCAGCCGGTGGAAGATGCCGAGGTCGCCGAAATCCAGACCCGCTTTTTCCGCCGCGACGACGAGGTCGGGTCCGTGGAAATCCGCTTCCGCCGGTGCGGCGACGAACAGCGTGACGATACGCTCGATCGGCTGCTCCGGGCGCGTGCCGGCAGCGGGTTTCGCCACGATCGCCTTGCCATCTTCGCCGCGCTTTGCCGCGATGGCAGAACCCAGACGTTGCAATTCATCGCGCATCCCGACATCGAGTGTGCCTTGCTCGAAAGTGCCGTCCGCCGAAATTTCTTCTTCCGCTTCTTCGCCGAAGGTGGGCTCGATGCGGTCGCCAGACTCGCGTGGCGAAACCGTGCGCCGTCCCTGCCGGGGTTTTTTCGGGCGCCCGAACCAGTAGATCGACGCGAACACGATCGCGCCGAGGATGGCGAGTGGAATTCCAACCGATGCGTTCCAGCTCATTCGCGTTCTCCCGGCGGCTAGGCGGCACCCGCCAGTTTAGCCGCTTCGGCCAGGTCCACCTGCACGAGGCGCGACACGCCCGGTTCGCGCATGGTCACGCCGCACAGCTGCATGGCGGCTTCCATCGTCGCCTTGTTGTGGGTGACGAACAGGAACTGCACGCGCTCGCTCATCTCGGTGACGAGTTGCGAGAAGCGGCCGACGTTGGCTTCGTCCAGCGGAGCATCGACTTCGTCGAGCAGGCAGAACGGCGCCGGATTGAGGCGGAAAATCGCGAACACCAGCGCCACCGCGGACAGCGCCTTCTCGCCGCCGGACAGCAGCGAGATGTTGGTCACGCGCTTGCCCGGCGGACGCGCCATGATCGACACGCCGGCATCGAGCAGGTCTTCCCCGGTGAGTTCGAGGAACGCGTGGCCGCCGCCGAACAGGCGCGGGAACAGTTCCTGCAAGCCCACGTTCACGCGGTCGAAGGTTTCCTTGAAACGCTGGCGGGTTTCGCGGTCGATCTTCTTGATCGCGCCTTCGAGCGTTTCCAGCGCGGTGTTGAGATCGGTGAGCTGGGCGTCGAGATAGTTCTTGCGCTGCGACTGTTCCTCGAACTCCGAGATCGCTGCCAGGTTCACCGGCTCCAGGCGCTTGATCTTCGCATCCAGCGCTTCGAGCTGCTGCTGCCATTCGGTCGGATCGGCGCCCGCCGGCAGCGCGTCGAGCACCGCTTGCAATTCATGACCGGCCGCGGCGATCGCTTCCTGCAATTGTTGCGCGCGCATCTGCAGGCCCTGATGCGTCAGGCGCCGCTCGGCGTGCGCCTCGCGGTGCTGCGACAATACATGCTCGATGCGATGGCGTTCAGTTTCGTAGCCGCGGAATTCGTTGTCGCGTTCTTCCACGCCTTTGCGCGCCTCGACCAGCTGCTTGTCGACGAGCAGGCGCTGATTGAGGTAGGTCTGGCGTTCGGCTTCGATGCCGGCCAGCGGCGCCTGGCTGGATTCGAGCTGCTGGGCGATTTCCGCCTTGCGCGCTTCGAGCTGGGCGAGCTGGCTGTTCATGCGCAGCAGCGCCTGTTCGAGCGCCGCCACGCCGGTGCGCTTGGATTCGATGCCGAGCGCGTGTTGGTGCGCCTGTTCGCCGGCCTCGCGCGCATTCATGCGCGCTTCCTCGCGCGCTTCGAGCAGGCGCCGGCGCTC
>DATIOA010000008.1:0-9583 GCA_035473575.1 Rudaea sp.
TTCGTCGGGGACACTTCGCCCGGTGCTTGCGCCAGCGTCGCGCACAGGTAGTCGTTGATCGCCAAGTCCCCGTACGCCGAAGCGAATACGTGCGGCAGTTCGCGCGCTGCGCGATTCGCCATCGCGCAAGCCTGTTGCGCGACCTCCACCGCGATCAACACCGATTCCGGCGCGCGCCGGCGTTCGCCCGGTGCGAGCACTGTTGCGGCGGGCCGCACCGGCGGCGCGGCGGGGTTGGATGCGTTTTCCACAAATATTCGTTGCGCGGCCGGCCAATCCGGCAACTCCGGCGCCCACACGCCGATGCCTTCGATGCCGATGTCCGGCACGGCGCTCATGCCGTGCCTGCCGCGAACGCGAGGCAGCAGTTGTTGCCGCCGAAGCCAAACGAGTTGGACAGCGCCACGCGCACTTCACGCTGCGCGTTGTCGATGCGAACCTGTGGGCCGCAGGCTGGATCGAGATTGCGCGCGTTCAGCGTGCCCGGGACGAAGCCGCGCTCGATCGCCAGCAAGGCGACGGCGGCCTCGACAATGCCGGCCGCGCCGAGCGTGTGTCCGGTCCAGCCTTTCGTCGAACTCGCGTGCACGCTTGACGGGAACAGGCGCGCAACCAACATTGCTTCCACCTCGTCGTTCTGCCGGCTCGCCGTGCCGTGCAGGTTGATGTAATCGACGTCGCCGGGTTCGATGTCCGCGCGCGCCAACGCCTCGCGCATCGCCTGTTCGGCGCCCAGGCCCTGCGGATGCGGCGCCGACATATGGTACGCGTCCGCCGATTCGCCATAACCGACCAGACGCGGTGCTGATTTATCCACAGTTATACTTTCCAGCAGCGCGAATCCGGCCGCCTCGCCGAGCGACAGCCCTGAACGCACCGCGTCGAACGGTCGACACGGCTCGCGCGACACCAGTTCCAGCGCGTTGAAGCCGTACAGAACGCTGCCGCACAACGTGTCCGCGCCGCCGACGATGGCGGCATCGGCCAGCCCTGCGCAGATCAGGCGCTGCGCGCTGGCGAATACCTTGGCGCTGGACGAACAGGCTGTGGCGATGGTCAGGCACGGGCCGCGCAGTTCCAGAGCCTGTTGCACGAAAGCACCGAGCGCATGCGTTTCGTGCACGCGACTGGCACGCTGCGACGAATCGAAACGGCCATCTTCGCCGAGTTCGCAGTAGGCGCGCTCGGTTTCGCCGATGCTCGATGTTGACGTGCCCAGGATCAGCGCCACCCGCGATGCGCCGTAGCGCTCGATCGCGGCGTGTGCGCGTTCGCGGAAGCCGTCCTCGTTCAACGCCATCCAGGCTAGGCGATGATTGCGCGATTCCCAGTGCGTCCACGCGGACGGCAGCGGCGCGTCCTCGATCCCCGCGACGCGACCGATCCAGCACGGCAATGGCCATTCGGCGAAGTCGTTCTTACGCAGGCCCGATGCGCGTGCCGCCAGCGCGCGCGCGGACGCGTCCCGGCCGCGTCCGGCGGCGCAGGTGACGGTGTAAGCGGTGATCGCGAGCGGAACGATGCGGTGAGACACGCGAACGAAAAATCTGCAACGGGGCGAAAGTATAGCAATGCGCCGCGGCGCGTTTGCTACCATGGCGACGCCGCGTACGGCGGCGTTTCTCCATCGAACAAGGACATCGCGATGCGCGCACGCGCCGCCGACGTCGAAGCCTACCTGCTCGATTTGCAGGATCGCATTTGTGCCGCGCTGGAAGCGGCCGATGGCGGTGCGCGTTTCGTCGAAGACGCGTGGACGCGCCCAGCCACCGGCACCGACCTGCGCGGCGGCGGACGCACGCGCGTGCTCAAGGATGGCGCGGTGTTCGAGCAGGCCGGCGTGAACTTTTCGCAGGTCGAAGGCACGCGTCTGCCCCCGGCCGCGACCGCGCAGCGTCCGCAACTCGCGGGCGCGGCATGGACCGCGCTCGGCGTGTCGCTGGTGCTGCATCCGCGCAACCCGTATGTGCCGACCACGCATCTGAACGTGCGCTGGTTCGAGGCGCGCCCGCCAGACGCTGAACCAGTGTGGTGGTTCGGCGGCGGTTTTGATCTCACGCCGTACTACCCGTTCGACGCGGACGTCGTGCACTGGCATACGGTGGCGCGCGACCTGTGCGCGCCGTTCGGCGCGGGGACTTACGCGAAATACAAAAAATGGTGCGACGACTATTTTTACCTCAGGCACCGCGACGAGACGCGCGGCGTCGGCGGCCTGTTCTTCGACGACTTGAACGAATGGGGCTTCGAGCGCTGCTTCGCGTTCCAGCGCGCGGTCGGCGATGGCTTCCTTGATGCCTATCTGCCGATCGTGGAAAAGCGCAAAAGTACCCAGTTCGGCGAGCGCGAGCGCGAATTCCAGCTCTACCGGCGCGGCCGTTACGTGGAATTCAACCTGGTCTACGACCGCGGCACCTTGTTCGGCCTGCAGTCCGGCGGTCGCGCCGAATCGATATTGATGTCGCTGCCGCCGCGCGTTCGCTTCGAATACGCCTACGCAGCGGCGGCGGGATCGGCGGAAGCGCGGCTTGCCGATTACCTCAAGCCGCGCGACTGGGTGTGATCGGGTTTGCCGGGCACCGCGTGGTGCGCATTGCGCTATGATCGGCACGCAGGGTTTGGGGACACCATGAATCAGCCGCTGGAACCTCACGGCCAGCCTGCAGCAGACAGCGCGGCGACGCGCGCGGCCGACGATCACGACCTGACGCAACTGATCGTCGCCTGGCGCGGCGGCGACGAAGCCGCGCGCGCGGCGCTGGTCGAACGCGTTTATGCGAACGTGCGCGCGATCGCCGCGCAGTCCCTGCGGCAGGCGCCCGGCGCCACGTTCAGCACCACCGAAGTCGCGCACGAAGCGCTGCTGCGGCTGCTCGGCGCGGACGCGGACTGGCAGGACCGCCGCCACTTCTTCCATGTCGCCGCGCAGGCGACGCGACAGGTGCTGGTCGATGCGGCGCGGCGGCGCCTGGCCGGCAAGCGCGGCGGCGGTGCCGAGCATGTCGAACTGGAGGCGGCGCTGGGCGTGCCCGATCCGCAAACCGACACCAATCTCGTGCAACTCGACGATGCGTTGGGCGAACTGCTGCAGTTCGACGCACGCCGCGCGCAGATCGTCGATCTCATTTACTTCGGCGGTTTCAGTCGTGCCGAAGCCGCCGCCAGCCTCGAACTTTCCGAAGCGACCATCGATCACGACCTGCGCCTGGCCCGTGCCTGGCTGCGCAGCGCATTGGCGGCATGACCCATGACGTCGCTGGCTGCGCTCGCACCGCATTTCGAGCGCCTGCTCGCCCTGCCGCCATCCGCGCGCGCGGCCAGCCTCGCCGCACTCGACCTGGACGCGGACACGCGCGCACGCCTGGCACGCATGCTCGACGCCGACGCCGAGGCCGACGATGCCCTGCCGCAAGTGATTGCCGGCAGCGCCGCGGCGACGCCGGTGCCGCGCAGCGGACGGCTCGGTCCGTACCGCCTGCTGCGCGAACTCGGCGCCGGCGGCATGGGCACGGTTTTCCTCGCCGAACGCGCGGATGGCCAGTTCACCCGCCAGGTCGCGATCAAGCTGCTGCGCGGATTTCCAACGCAGGAGTCCTCGCGCCGCCTGCGCCAGGAGCGCCAGATCCTGGCGGGCCTGGACCATCCCAACATCGCGCACCTGCTCGACGGCGGCGAGACCGACGACGGCCAACCCTGGCTCGCGATCGAATACGTGGATGGCCTGCCCTTGCTGCATTACGTCGCGCAACAGGCGCCTGACCTGCGCACCCGGCTGGCGCTGTTCGACGCCATGCTCAACGCGGTCGCGCACGCGCACAGCCACCTGATCGTGCATCGCGACATCAAGCCGGGCAACGTGCTGGTGACGCGCGACGGCACGGTGAAACTGCTCGACTTCGGCATCGCGCGCCTGATCGAAGCCGGCGAGGACAGCGCACGACGCGATACCTCCACGCGCGTCTACAGCCGCGGTTACGCCAGTCCCGAGCAGCAGGACGGCCGCGCGATCACCACCGCCAGCGACATCTACAGCCTGGGCGTGCTGCTGCGCGAGGTGTTGACCGGCCGCCGCCATGCGCGCGACATCGCGCCGCCGCGGGTCGCGCCGCTGGCGCTGGATGCGGAGCTTGCCGGCATCCTCGCCAAGGCGACGGCCACGCTGCCCACGCAGCGCTATTCCACCGCGATCGAATTCGCCGACGACCTGGCGCGCTACCGCGAACGGCGGCCGGTGCGCGCCGCGCGCTGGACCCGCCGTTACCGCCTGCGCAAGTTCGTCGCGCGCCATCGCATGGCGTTTGCCGCCGGCCTGGTCGCGGCCGTGATCCTGGCCGGCTTCGTCTGGCGCCTGCAAGCCGAACGCGACCGCTCCGCGCTCGCCGAGACGGTGGCGGAACGGGCGCAAAAGGCCGCCGAACACGATGCGGCGAGTGCGCGCGCATCGCTGGATTTTCTCAGCGCGGCGTTTTCCGCCGCTGCGCCCGAATACACGCTCAGCCGCGAAGTCAGCGTGCGCAGCCTGCTCGATGCGGCGCGCGCCCAGCTCGATGCGCAGGCCGATCCCGTCGTCGTCAGGACCATGCAGCGACTGCTCGGCAACCTCTATTCGGAACTGGGCGAAACCGCGATCGCGCTCGAGTTGATGCGCGCCGGCGTGGCCGGCGCCGAACCGACCAACTCCGGCGAGGCCTTGCGTCTGGCCGACGATCTGGACAGCTACAGCAGCCTGCTTGGCGCCAACGGCGACAACAAGACCGCCCTGGCCGCCGCGCAAACCGCGCAGCATTGGCGCGCGCGCTTCGCGCCGGGCAACGCGGTGGAACAGTTGCGCAGCCTCTACGTCGTCGCGATAACGCATCATCGCAGTGGCGACGACACCGCGGCGATCGCGCGCTTGCGCGAGGCGTTGGCCCTGGCGGAAAAGACCGCAGCCGTACCCGAGGACCTTTACACGGACATGACGTCCTCGCTGGCTGAACTGCTCGCAACCAGCGGCGACGGCGAAGCGGCATTGGCGGTGGTCGCGCGCGGACTGCGGCGCGTGGATGCCGAGCGCCCGGCCGAAGCGCCCGAACGCGTGAAGCTGTTTCGGGCCAAGGCGAACGCGCTACGCGCGGCTGGCGATGCCGGCGCCGCCGAGACCGTGTTGCGCGAGGCCATCGCCCTGCAGGCGCGCGTGGTCGCGCCCGGCGGCGCGCGCATGATGGCGCTGAACAACGATCTCGCCCTGGCGCTCAACGATCTGGGCCGCTACCGCGAAGCCGCCGAATTGTTGCGCGCGTCGGATCGGCAAATGGCCGCTGCCGGCATCGTCGATCCGGTGGAAGGCGCGATTTCGCACGCCAATATCGCCGGCGTCCTCGAAAGCGCCGGAGACTACCCCGCCGCACTCGCAGAATCCGAAGCCGCGCTGCGCGTCTTTGATGCCGGCGGCATCGATGCCGATCACCAGGCGCGCCGCCGGATCGAACGCTCCCACGCGCGCACGCTCGCGCTGGCCGGACAATTCGATCGCGCAGCCGCCATGTTCGCCGATCTGCGTACCCGCTGCGCGCGCATCGAGGGCGAGGATTCGGGCGAATACGCGATGCTCACCTGGCAGCTCGTCGTGCTGGCCCGGCAAAAGCACGATCCCGCATCCGGCCTGCCCCTGCTGGCCGAATCCGAACGCCGTTGGCGCGCCCTGCTGCCGGCGGAGCATCCGGTTCTTCTGCACGTGCGGCGCGCGCGCGCCGCGTTTGCCATCGACAACGGCGACATCGCCACAGCCGCGCGCGAGCTCGAGGCCGCCGTGGCCGGCTTCGAGGCCGGCGGTGCACTGCCGATCGACCTCGCAATCGCGCGCAGCGAATTGGCGCAAGTGCGGCTGCACCAGCACCGGCGCGGCGATGCGCGCGCCCTGCTCAAGCAAACGTTGCCGGTGTTGCGCGCATCGTTGCTGCCGGGCGAAGTCAGCCGCGCCCGCGCCGAAAGCCTGGCCACGCGCCTTGGCGAAACGGGCTGAGGCAAGGCTCAAACACCAGGCCCTGCCGGCGATTTCGCATTACGGCCAAACCGCGTGGTTGGGATCGAACTCTACTTCGCGGCGTTCGCTACCGCGGATGCCGAAGCCGCACATTGCGAGCGGGCCTTCGGCCATCGCTTCCAGCCCGAACGCCTGCTCGATCTGCACCTCGTTGACGCCGGCGGTGACGAAGGCGCCGAGCCCGAGTTCGGTCGCGGCCAGGTACAGCGTCTGCGACAGGTGGCCCGCGTCGAGGATCACCGCGCGATAGGCCTTGGCGTGGTTGCGGTATTTCCAGAAATTGCGCGCGAAGCGTCCGGCCAGTGCGACCACGACGTGCGCTTCGGCAAAATATGGCTGTCCGCCGAGACAGGTCTTGGCCAATTTTTCTAGTGCTGCCGTGTCCATCTCGCGGATCGGCTCGAGCGCGTGCGCGGCCGGATGATAGTGATACAAACCCGGCGCGATGCCATCCACGCGCTGCACCAGCACATAGGCTTCGACCGGATGCAGCCCGCCCGCCGATGGCGCGCCCTTCTTGAGCAGGAAGATGCCGGGCGCGTATTCGTCCACCGCGCGCGCACCGAATGCGCGATACATCGCCGCGCTGAATTGCGCGAGGTCGAGATTGCGCGCCATGTCGTAGTTGCGGCAGGTCACGCGTCGCGCGAGCAACGCATCGAGCGGACTGTCGCCGGCAGCGGGAAGCTTGTGCCGCTGCGACGCCTCGACGCGCTCGCGCACCGGCGGTGGCGAAGTGCCGAGGCGTTCGAGAAAAGTCTGGTCGGTTTCCTCGCCGAAGCGGCGTTGCGCCTCGACCGTATCCACGTCGCGCCAGCGCGAGAAGCGATGCGCGACCGCGTCCAGTCCGCGCCAATTGGCATCGCGCAGGAATTCGTCGGACTCGCGCGCGGCGGCGTCGCCGTCCGCTTGGGCGATCAGCAAACCCTTGTCGAGCAGGTCATGCAGGATCGCGGGCGGATGCGTCCGCGCAAGCTCGTCCAGTGCCGTCCACTGCGACGGCGACAGCGCGCCGACCACGGCCACCTCGTCCGCTGCCAGCACGATTTCCTCGTCGCAGTGCGGCGCCAGCGCTATCCATTCGACCACGTTGCGCAAGCCCGTGCCGCCGCTGGCGAGCAGGGACAGGTCGAAGTCCAGCCGCTCGCGCGGTTCGATCATCACGTGTGCGCAGCGGCGTACTTGCATGGCGGATCACTCGCGGAGGAATGCGCGCAAGGGTAGGCAGCATGTGCGCATCTGGCAAGTCGCACGCGTGTGCTTGCCGGATTTGTGACCGCTGTCACTGAGCCTTTTGCGGGCGCTGCTACGGTGCGTGTCCGAATCGGAAATCCGGTTCGGGCACTCAGGGGATCACTCTTTCGGAGCAAGTCATGGCTTACTCAAATCACGTCAGCAAATCGCAGATCATCGCACTGTTGGGCAAACTCGCCGAGGACGACGGCTACCGCATCCGCTTTCAGCGCGATCCGGATGCCGCACTGACGGAACTGGATTTTCCCGCCGGCGGCTTTGCCGGATTCGTCGGCACTTCGGCACAAAGCGGCGCGTTGGCGGACAAATCCGTTTTTGCGATCGCGCGCAAGCGCATGGTCGATGAAATCGCCGGCGAATGCCTGTGCATGATCATTCCGAATTTCCGGCTGGATTACGGCGACCAGCATCGTCGCAGCGGCTCCGCGATGCAGTAATATGGTTTACGGGATCGGCTCGCGCCATCCCGGTGCAGTGCCTGCCGTTGGTCGTAACCTTGCGGCCCGGCAGGCGAGCCGCATCCCTACCTGCCACGAACTAACAGGGGAAAAACATGGCTAGTCTGAATGTCGGCAAAGCCCAAATGCTCGATCTGCTTGGCCGTCTTGCGAGCAGCGACAGTTTCCGCGCCAGCTTTGAGAAAAATCCCGCATCGGCTCTTTCGGAGATCGGCTTGCCGGCCGATCAAGTCAGGATTTTTCTCGCCGATCACATTGTTGCGGGAAAATTGGCGACCAAGGCGGAATTCGAAACCGCTCGCAAGAGAATTATTGGTCAAGATGACGCGGAATGCCTATGCATGATCGTTCCAGGCGTGAAGCTTGATTTCCGCGCTTATCGATAAGGCCATGCCTATTGTTTGTGGTGAAGTGCCTGCTTACGCGCAGCTATTGCCGGTGTCGTAACATTCGGCCAAGCTTGAGTAAATTCGTTTGAAGCCTGTGCCGATTCGGCCTGCTTTCCAAGATCGTGCAGCAATTCCGCGACGCGAAGCAGTGCGAGATCCGACTGCACGACGTTGTAGGCCATCATGAATTGATTTGCGCCGTACTCGGCATAGGCACGTCCACGGTGTTGTACGAGCCAGCGAGCTTCAGCCAAGGCTGGTTCGCGTAAGTCCGCGCTGGCGTATGCGTCCATCAATGCCACGTGCGTGAGGAACAATTCATTGCCATTCACGAATGGTTTTAGGCTTTCGATCGCCTGCTGGGGATGACCGTTGGCGCGCGCCAACTCGACGTCGACGATCGTCCGAAGGTTGTTCAGTGGCGTCTCACCGCTTGCCGCAGCAGGCGGGCCGAAACTCGACAACAATTGGCTGGCGCGTTTTGGGTCACCGTTGTGTGCCATCAAATAAATGGCGAACAACTTGCGAAATGAAACCTGATCTTCATCAATGCCATTATCGGTTTTCAGCTTTTCGATATCTCGTATGTAAGCATTGAGTTTGCCGAAATCATATTGACCAAACTCACTTTCCAGCCCAAGCTCTATTCCCTGTATGTACTGCTGGTTAAACACCCCTTGCTTTTCTGTCTCGCTAGCGACGTCGGTCAACTGAGCCTTCGCATCGCGCCAACGTCCTTGATCGACAGTCAACGCGATCCGGATAACCTCGGTGGAGAGGTCGTCGCTCGGTATTCCGGATGCTTTATTCTTTTCTAGAGTTTGTAGAGCAAGGTCGAATCTGCGTTGCGCAGCATCGAGCAATGCCGCATAGTTCGTTCGAGCCACGCCAGCATCGAATGCGCGCTGAAATTGTGGTGCCACATCCGCGTAACGCTCTTGTGCGAGATAAAGAATACCTAACAAGTATTCGCCTGCGGATGCGTTCGGATTTTGTGGCGCGGTGTTCAGTTTCGCGGCTGTAATTGCGTCTAGGTAGTGATTGTCACACCAGGCGTAATACGAATACGGGCCATTCGCCGGGTAGAAATCGGGATACAACGCGGTCAGCGATTTCCATTTCTGTAACGCTGTTCCCGGCGAAGTCAGCGTGCTGCGCCAGGCGTCGACAAGCAGGCTGTCGCGAGCCGACAAGCGGTTGGGCGTAGCCGCCGCCAACTCGATTTGCTTGCGCGCATCGGAATTCCGATTGGCGTTTATCCAGACCCGCGCGATGACCAGATGCGCGGTGGCAAACTGCGGGTCGAGGCGCACCGCATCCTGATAGAACGCCAGCGCGTCCTTCATGTTGCCGGTGAAGTAAGCACGCTGCCCCAGCGAATACGCGCGCAACGCATCCAGGTTGGCGGTGGCCACCTGTTCCAGCGGCTTGTTCGTCGCCGACACCTGGGCCAGCGC
>DATIOA010000009.1:0-7346 GCA_035473575.1 Rudaea sp.
TGTCGGGATTCGCATAGAAATCGCCGATGCCACGCCCCGACTCGAGCAGTTCCGCGGCATCGGCATAGCCGAGGATATGCGCGAAGGCATCGTTGGCGGCGACGATGCGGCCATCCACTTGCGAACGGAACATGCCCGAAACCGCGTTCTGGAACAGCTCGCGGTAGGTGCGTTCGGCCCACTCCAGCGCCTGGCGCTGACGATGCTCCTCGGTGACGTCGCGCGCGGTGCCGGTGCTGGCCACTTCGCCTTCGTAGTCGACCGCGCCGGCGTGCACGTGCAGCAACCGGCGCGTGCCATCCTTCTGGATCATCACCGTATCGTAAGTCTGCACCGCGTACGAGCCACCGGCACGTTCGTTGCGGCGGATCATTTGTTCGGCCAACGCCTCTGGCGCGATCAGTTTGAGGTAACTGGTGCCGATCAGTTCCTCGGCGCGATAGCCCAGGGTTTGGGCCATCGCCTCGTTGATGAAGCCAATCGTGCCGTCGTGGTGAATCAGGAAAACGCCATCGCGACTGCTGTCGACGAGGGTGCGGTACATGTTCTCGGACTGGCGCAAACGCGCCTCGGCCTCGACTTGCGCGCCGATGTCGATGATCGAACCTTCGTAGAACAGCAGGTGGCCTTCGGCATCGCGCACGCCGCGCGAACTTTCCGAAATCCACACCGTGCTGCCGTCGCGTCGCAGCACGCGCGCACGCTGCTTCTCGAAATGACCTGCCGTGCGGATCCGTTCGATCAAATCGGCGCCAACGCCCGCGTCCGCGTAAATATCGCTGGCGCGACGGTCGTGTGTTTCCTTGAGCATTTGCGCCGGCGACGCATAGCCGAAAATACTTGCCAGCGCGGGATTGACGTCGATCCAGCCGCCATCGGGCAGGCTGCGATAAAGGCCTTCCGCGCTGGCCATGAACAGGGCGTGGTAGCTGCCTGGGTCGGCGTCGGCCGGCGCGTCGCCTGCGTCCGCCGGCGCGAGGCGCTGGAAAACGGACAACACGAGGCGCCGTCCTTCGTGTTCGAAGAACTCGCAGTACAGATTGGCGGCGAATTCGCTGCCGGCGAGATTGCGGAAAACCACGCGCTCGCCGCAAACGCGGCGTTCGCTGCGCAGAAGCGCCCAGATCGACGCCCGGGTTTGCGGATGCGGCCAGAAATCGATATCCAGCGTGCTGCGTCCGAGCATCGCCTCGCGGCCATAGCCCAGTTCGTGCTCGAACGCGGGATTGACGTCGACAATGCGCCCGTCGCCGGCGTCCAGAACAGCGACGAGGCTGGACGAGAAGCGGAACGCACTGGCGAGATTCATGTCCCCCGTTCCAATAGACCTGCGGATATCTGCCATCGAGTATACCGCCGCAATTGCAGTCCCAGGTCAAGTGCCAGCGGCTCGGCTGGAAGCTTTACGCGCGTTTGCCGGTCACCTTGGCATAATCGGAAAAGCGCATGCATCCAGATCAATCCATGAACCCGCCACCATCGGCGATAACGCCGGAACCGGTTTACCTACGGCGGCGTGAGGTACTGAAACTGCTTGGGCTCGGCGCGACCGCACTGGCTGCGGGCTGCGGTTCCGAGGCCGCGCCTCCCACGCCGGCGGCACCGGAAACGAGCGTCCCGGGCAGGCCGCTGACGATCGTCAGTCGCGTCGACGATGCCGAAGGCGCCGCGCAAACCACTTTCCAGGACGCCACGCACTACAACAATTTCTACGAATTCGGCACCGGCAAGGGCGATCCGGCCGCCAATTCCTCACGGTTCCAGCCGCGACCGTGGAGCCTGGAAATCGCCGGCCTGGCCGAAAAAACCGGACGCTTCACGCTCGAAGACATCCTCAAGGGCCAGGCGCTGGAAGAACGCATCTACCGCATGCGCTGCGTCGAAGCCTGGTCGATGGTGATTCCCTGGGCCGGCTTCCCGCTCGCCGAACTGCTCAAGCGCTGCAAGCCGCTGGCTTCGGCGAAATACGTCGCCTTCACGACGGTCGAACGACCGGCGCAGATGCCGGGCCTCGCCTACCCGGTGCTCGACTGGCCCTATCGCGAAGGCCTGCGCATGGACGAGGCCATGCATCCGCTGACCCTGCTCGCCGTGGGCATGTACGGGCGCGAACTGCCGAACCAGAACGGCGCGCCTTTGCGCCTGGTCGTGCCGTGGAAATACGGCTACAAGGGCATCAAGTCGATTGTCAAAATCGAATTCGTCGAACGCCAGCCGCGCACGACATGGAACATGGCGGCTGCCGACGAATACGGCTTCTATTCCAACGTGAATCCAGCCGTGGACCATCCGCGCTGGAGCCAGCAGACCGAACGCCGCATCGCCGGCATCGGTTTCAACCCGTTCGGCAACCGCATCGCCACATTGCCGTTCAACGGTTACGCCGAGCAGGTCGCGCACCTGTACGCCGGCATGGACCTGCGCAAGAATTTTTGACAATGGTCTTTCACGATCGCGTAGCCGCGTTCAAACCGCTGGTCTTTGTGCTGTGCCTGTTGCCGCTCGCGCATCTCGCCTGGGATGCCGTGCAAGGCACACTGGGGACCGATCCCGTCGCGCAACTAGAACATCGCAGCGGCGACTGGGCGTTGCGCCTGCTGCTCGCCACGCTCGCGATCACTCCGCTACGGCGGATCAGCGGCTGGCACAAGGCGATCCGCTTCCGGCGCATGCTCGGCTTGTTCGCGTTTTTCTACGTGAGCGTGCACCTGACGATCTATCTCGCCATCGACCTCGGCGGTTTCTGGTCGCAGCTGCTCGGCGAAATCGTCAAGCGCCCGTACATCACGGTGGGATTCGCGGCATGGCTGCTGCTGATTCCGCTGGCGCTGACCTCGACGCAAAAAATGATGCGGCGCCTGGGCCGTCGCTGGCAGCAACTGCATCGACTCGCGTACCTGATCGCCCTGCTCGGCGTGCTGCACTACTTCTGGCTGGTCAAGGCCGACCACCGCGAGCCGGCGTTGTATCTGGCGATCTGGATCGCGCTGATGTGCGCGCGGTTGCCGCTGCGCCTGCGCATGCCGCAGCGACGGCCGGGCAAGACGGCCATCCTGCTCAAAGACTGATGTAGAGCAGCACCGCGATTCCCGCCGCGATCAGCGCAGCTGCGCCAATCAGCCACCAGATGTCGTTGCGGTTGCGTTCCTCGGCCGGCGGCGCCGACGGGGCGGCCGGCTTGTCGATCGCGCGCATGGTCTGGGTGATGTTGACCTCCTGCGCGGACGGCGCAAGATCGTTGCGCGTCGGCAGGCTGGGCGCCTCGAGCAGGAAGCGGTTGCGATCGAACGCGATCTGGTCGTCGGTGTGCAGCACCGCGTCGCGCACCAGCACGCCGTTGACGAAAGTACCGTTGGCCGAACCCAGGTCGCGCAGATAGATGCCGTCGCCGGCGTTTTCGATGGCCGCGTGGTGGCGCGACATTTCCGGCTCGTCGAGGATCAACCCGCAATCGCTGCCGCGACCGATCAGCAGGCGCCCGCGCACCGGCACGATCTTGCCGAAATAACTTCCGGATACGCCACGCAGCACGACGCGCGCCGGCAATTGCCGCACCCGCGTCGCGGTGTCGGCCGCTGCATCCACAGTTGCGGCGGGGGGCGGCGTGAGGTGGCCGGGAACGTCGGCGCTGATGCTGTCGTCGCGGTCGGGTTTGAGCGTGAATTTGATCGTGTCGAGGCAGACCACGTCGCCCAGGCGCAGGATCGCCTTCTCGACGACCGACCGCGCATTGACGTGGATGCGGGCGCCGCCTTCACCGGCGGCGAGTACCGTGCTGCGCTCGCTCACGCTCAGCCGCGCATGGTGTGGGGCAATGCCCGGCGCGGTCAGGACGATCGCGTTGTCGGGCGCCGAGCCGATGGCGGTATCGCCGGGAGCGATCAGCACATCCGGATGTTCATTGTTCGGAAAGCACAAACGCATGACGATCGCCGTCACCTTGCAGGCGCGTCACTGTAGCACAGCCGGAGCGGGCTACCAGCGTGCACCGAGGTCCACCAACAGCGTGCCGGTATGCCGGGGCGCCACATCCAGCTGCTCGTGGAAGTAGGCAATGCGCATGTTCCAGGTCGCATCGAAACCGTAGCCGATCCACGGCATGATTCCGTGCGCCCAGCTGTGGAACCACCACTCGTCGGAATTGAACGCGGCCATGGTCGCATCGCGCTGGATGCGCTGGTCGGCCAGGCCGAATTCCCAGCCGCGCGGCTGACGGCGGTCGCCCAGCACCATGCTGAAGCGCGCGCCGTCGCGATCCTGGTCGGCACCGAGATTGCGTACCAGATCCAGGCGCGCTTCCAGCGGCCAGTTGCCCAGATGCCAGCGCCCGACGAATTGCGCATCGAGCAAGCGGTAATCGCTGAGCAGGATGTCGCCGGTATGCACGTTGCTGCGCGCGAATCCCTGCAAGGTCAACGTGCGCAGGCTGGAGAAATCCAGATACGAAACAAGGACCGCCGCGCTCGACGGTTCGCCTTCGTGCCAGCGCCACGCGCCCTGCACCGCGCCAATCCGCGAATTGTCGCCATAAGGCAGATTGCCGTTGAAATAGCCCGCGACCAGACTCAGGCGGTCGAAGTCGCCGACCGCGACGGACGTCTGAGCGCTTACGCCGACCGGACGCAAATCCTCATCCCACAGCATCGGACTCAGTTCCAGCGGAAACACCGATTTGCCGGCGAGCAGGGACGTGTTTCCGCTCGGCTGCCAGCGCACGAACAGCTGGTCGATCGCGATGTCGTTGCTGCGCTCGTTGAGGTTGTAGCTGCGGTCCTCTTTGTTGCCGTTGCTCGCTGCCGCGAGCTTGATCGCCGCGCCGATTTCCAGCTCCGGGATCGGATCGTAGAGCACGCCAAAGCGGGCGCGGCCGAACACGCGCTGGATATTCGACTCGTAGATACGCGGAATGTCGCGCACCCGATCCTCGCGCAACAGCGCGTCGCCGAACCACGACCACGCGGAAGGCGCCTGCTCCGCCGTCGGCAGCACGAGCGGCTCGTCCGCCAATGCCGCAGCGGCCGGCAGCAGGGCGATCAGGCATGCAAGAATCCGCGATAGGCGCATGGCTTCCCCGCTCGCACGGCAACGATGGGCGAATTTACCTTAAAAACTTGTCACAAGCCAATGATAAATCAGCCGCGTAACTGCGCCAAAGCTTGCGCCAACTCCGCCGCCGAGGCGAACCGATCCTGCGGCAGGCGTTTCAGGCAGCGCAGGATGATGGCCTCCATCGGCGGCGGAATCTCCGCCCAGTAGGCAGAGGGCCGGATCGGTTCCTGCTGGGTCTGGGCGATGTAGATTTCCATCGTGTTGCTGCCGGAAAACGGCAGCTTGCCGCAGAACATCTCGCACATCAAAACGCCGCAGGAATAAATGTCGGCCCTTTGATCCACCTCCTCGCCGGCCAGTTGTTCGGGCGGAGAATAATTCGGCGTGCCGACGAAACTGCCCTGCTCGGTGTGGCCGGGACCGCTGCGCCGGAGCGGCCGGGCGATGCCGAAGTCCATCAGCTTGGCGTTGCCGTTCTGTTCCAGGATCAGGTTTTCCGGCTTGATGTCGCGGTGCAGGACGCCGACCGCATGCGCGGCGGCGAGCCCGGCGCAGAGCTGGCGTGCGATGCGCAGGCCGGCGGTGTAGGGAATCCGACGCGTCTCGCTGAGCAGATAGCGCAGGGTCAGGCCGCGCACGTATTCCATCGAGATGAACGGCTGGCCGTCGACCTCGCCGAAATCGAAAGTGCGCAGCACATTCGGATGGGTGATCTTGCGCGCCAGCTTGATTTCGCTCTTGAGCCGCTCGAGTTGTTCACCGTCCACCAGCGCCGAGGGGCGCAGCATCTTCAAGGCGACGACATCGTCCAGCTCCAGATCGTGCGCCTTGTAGACGATGCCCATGCCCCCGGCGCCGAGCTGCGCCAGGATGCGATAGCGCCCGCCAACAATGTTGCCCGGATCCAGCGCGACTGCGCGCAGCCCGGACGGACGACTCTGCAGCTTTGGCGCCGGTATCACCGTCGGCGCATCGGCACCCTCAGGCGCCGGCGCCTCGGGCAGATCGCGCAGCACGGCTTCGGACAAGGCGTAGAAGCGCTTGCCGCTGACCACACCCACCGCCGCCGTGAGCATCGCCTCGCCATTCCGCACTTTCAATTCATCGCCGCTCTGACGCGTCAGCAGGGTTTGTCCCGGCGCCGCTTCGGGCAGCAGCCGTTCCAACTGCATGGCGGCAAGACCCAGCAAGACGCGCGTGCCGTCCACCGCCGTGCCATGCACGACCGCGCCCGACGCCAGCACGGCAGCGGCGGCCAATTCCGGTGCCTGGGTGTTTTCGCGAATCCGGCGTAGCGCCTGCAAGGCCTGCTGGTACCTTGTCTCGCCGGCGAAACCGAGCACGAAATGCGCTGCCGTGTTCTGGCGCACGACCGCAGCGGTCGCCGCCGTATCGACCGCCGCCGCCGCACGCTGGAAAGTGGCAAACGCCAGTTCCGGCGACTTGCCCGATTCCGAGGTTGCCAAGGCGCGGAATTCGAGCCCAAGCAGGCACAGTTCCGCGCGCTGCGGCGGTACGGCCGCCTTCACCACCGGCGTCCTGGAGGGCGACACGACGGCCTGCTCGCGCGCCGGGTCCGGCAGGAACCGCGACAGGTTGCCGACATAGCCTTCGATATCGCTCTTCTCGCGCAGGTCCGACAACAGATGATCGAAGGCGTGCGACAGGCGCGCCAGTTCGTCGCTGCCAGTCACGCCGATGCGGGTCTGGTAATTGCCGGCGACGGCCTGTTCGGCGGCGAGCGCCATCGTGCGAACCGGGCGCAGGATGCGCTTGGCGAACAGGTAGGACAGCACCAGCGCGAGGAGCATGGACGTCAAGCCGCCGATCACGACCCAGTTGAGGATGTCGCGGTAGCTGGCGACGACCTTGTCCGTGGAAGTCAGCGCCATCACCGCACCGAGGCGTCCGACGCCTTCGCTCGCCGTAGGCAGCAGCTGCGCCCCCCACTCCTGCCGGGCGAAGCGCAACTGCAGGCGCGGTACCGCGTGTCCGTTCGCTGCAGCGGACGTCACCTCGGCCGGTTGTGCGGCCATCGCCGTGCGCAGCGCCGTACGCTCGCTGTCGTCCAGCGAACTGGCGACCAATTCCAGATGCTTGTCGACCGGCAACCAGAACGCGATCTGCGCACCGCTGACCTTGGCCACTTGCCGGCACAATTCGTCGTTGACGCTCTGCGCCAGCAGCAGGAATCCGACCAGGTTCTGGTCCTGCGCCAGCGGCATGATCGCCGCCTGATAGAGCTTGTCCCCATGGCGCCAGTAGCCGCCGTAAGGCTGCGCATTCGCGATCGCCGG
>DATIOA010000010.1:0-22376 GCA_035473575.1 Rudaea sp.
GTGGCGGGAATCGTCAGGCGCGCCGGTTCGCCGGATTCGACCGCGGTGCCCGGCCACGCCGCCGCGACCGCCATCGCGCCGCCGGCGTGGTCGTTGTCGCCGTGGCTGATGATCATGCGGTCGACATGCTCAATGCCGAGCGCATGCAAGGCCGGCACCACCGTCGCTTCGCCGACATCGAATCCAGATGGAAACCTCGCGCCGGCGTCGTAGATCACGGCATGATCGCGCGTGCGCACGACGAAGGCCTGGCCCTGACCAACGTCCAGCATGTAGGCCGTGAATTCGCCGTCTGCCAGCGGTGCAGTGGCGGGCCAAAGCAACGGCAGGAACAGGATCAGTCCGAGCATGCGTGCGGGAACGCCGCGCGGCATCAGCAACCACAACGCACCGAGCATGGCGAGCGCGAGCGTCCACATCGAGGGTTCCGAGAAGTACCACAGCGCGCCGGGCCACGCGGCGATTTTTTCCAGCAACCACCACAGCCACTGCATGGCCCAGCCAGCAAGTTGCAGCAGCGGCGCGCCGAGTGCGGGCATGACCAGAATCAGAAGCGAAGCGACGACGGTCAGCGGCAGGACGAAGAAACAGATCCACGGCACGGCGATCAAGTTCGCGACCGGCCCGACCAGCGAACTCTGGCCGAAGAACCAGATGCCGAGCGGCAGCAGGCCCAGGCTCGCCACGCCCTGCGCCGTGACAAGCTCGCGCAGCCAACGCCGACGCTCGCCTATGCCTCCGAGACAGAACATCAGCCACGCCACGCCCACAAACGACAGCCAGAAACCGGCACTGAGCACGCAGGCCGGATTCCATGCCAGCAAGGCGATCACGGCCAGCGCCAATCCATGCACCGGCGCGCGCGCGCGTCGCGCCAGGTTCGCCACGAGCAAGGCCGCGATCATCACCAGCGCGCGCCGCGTCGGTAGGCCGAATCCGGCGATCAAGGCGTAGGAGACGGCGAAGATCAAACTCGCCACTGCCTCTATTAATGGCGCCGGCCAGCGCAGGGTCAGGCGCGGCGCGAATTTCCACAACAGCCGCACCAGGACGATTCCGAAACTCGCGAACAGCGCGATATGCAATCCGGAAATCGCGATCAGGTGCGGAATGCCGGTCGCACGCGCGACCGCCCACTCGCGCTCGTCCATCGCGTGCTGATCGCCGAATGCAAGCGCACGCAGCAGGTGTGCGGCATGCGTGTCGCCCAGCGTCGCGTCGATGGATGCACCAATGCGTTCGCGCAAGCGGTCGACGCAGAAAAGCGCGGCGCCGGATTGCGCATTCGCCGCCTCTTCGCGGACGTACCCGGTTGCGACGATGCCGGCCTCAAGCGCGTAGCGTTCGAAATCGAAGCCGCCCGGATTCACGCCCCCGCGCGGACGCTTCAGGCGCACGCGCAACTGCCAATCCGAACACGGCGCGATCGCTGGTGCGTGACTGGATTCGGTGTCGTACCAGGCAAGGCGCAATCTTCCGGACAGCGCAATCGGCTTGCCCTCATGCGTGGCCGAATCGACATCGAACTCGAAGCGCGTGGCGTCGTCCTGCGCGCGCGGCAGGCCGTGCACCTGACCCGTCACGACAACGTCCGCGCCTTCCAGTGCATACGGCAAGCGTTGCGCGAGCGACATATCCGCTCGCCACATCGTCCATGCGGCGGCGAGCAGGAAGAAACCGATCCAGCGTACGCGGCGGAACGCAACGATCAGCGCAAGCGCCGCAACCGCAAGCAATCCATCAATCCAACGCGGTGGCAGTTCGTGCAGCGTTTGCACCGCGAGCGCACCCGCGAGCAGCGCAATCGCTGTGGCGGGGCGGAAGAAGTCCGGCGATGAGAAACGGATACGCAATGCGATTCCCCAAACTTCCGTCATGCCGGCATGGATTGCCGGCATCCAGACGCCAAGGATGGCAACGCCCAACGGTTACGACAACTCCGGCATCCATGCGGCCTGGATACCGGCAGTCCCTGCCGGTATGACAGCATCACTTTTGCGGCGCGCGCAACACGCCATCATGCAGTTCCAGCACCGCATCCATCTTCGCGGCGAGACCGTGATCGTGAGTGACCAGCACGAGGCTGGTGCCGATCTCGCGATTGAGTTCGAGCATGAGATCGTAGACCTGCGCGGCGTTCTTCTCGTCGAGATTGCCGGTGGGCTCGTCGGCGAGCACGCAGGCCGGTTTGGTGACCAGCGCGCGCGCCACGGCACAGCGCTGCCGCTCGCCGCCGGACAACTCCCCCGGTTTGTGCGCAAGGCGCTTGCCGAGCCCGACGCGTTCGAGCAATCCGGTAGCCGCACGGCTCGCGTCCGCAATCGCGACGCCGCGGATCAGCAGCGGCATGCACACGTTTTCCAGGGCGGTGAACTCGGGCAGCAGGTGATGGAATTGGTAGACGAATCCCAGGGCCGTATTGCGCAGGTCGCCGCGCTCGCGATCGGACAGCGCCGACATGGTGCGTCCGGTCACTTCGACTTCGCCGCGGCTGGGTGTATCCAGGCCACCGAGGATGTGCAGAAGCGTACTTTTTCCGGAACCGGACGCGCCGACGATGGCCAAGGTCTTGCCACGCTCGAGCGTGAAACTCGCGCCGCGCAGCACTTCGGTATTGAGGTCGCCCTCGCTGTAGGTCTTGGCGATGTCGCGCGCGCGCAGGACGATGGGCGTTGTCGCTGCCATCACTCGTACCTCAACGCCGCGGCAGGCTGCGTGCGCGCCGCGCGCCATGCCGGATAAATCGTCGCGAACAGGCAGAACACGAAAGCCACGGCCGCGATCCAGCCGACATCGCTCCAATGCATGTCCGATGGCACTTCGCTGATGTAGTAGATGTCCGGCGACAGGAATTCGACGTGGAACACATGCTCGATCCATTTCACCAGCGCCGGCAGGTTGGTCGCGAGCAGCACGCCGCCGAGCACGCCGAGCGCGATGCCGACGCTGCCGACGATCGTGCCCTGCACCATGAACACGCCCATCACGCTGCGCGGCGAGATGCCGAGCGTGCGCAAAATCGCGATGTCGGCCTGCTTGTCCTGCACCAGCATGACCAGCGTCGAAACGAGATTGAACGCGGCCACCGCGACGATCAGCGACAGGATGATGAACATCACCTTCTTTTCCATTGCCACCGCGCTGAAGAAGTTGGCGTGGCCCTCGCGCCAGTCCTGCACGCGGTAGAACTGGCCCAGCTTCTGCGCCAGCGCGTCGCCGATCTCCCAGGCGCGGAACTTGTCGTCGAGCTTGAGGCGTATTCCGGTCGGGCCGTCGAGCTGGAACAGACGTTCGGCGTCGGTCATGTTCATCACCGCCATGCCGTCGTCGTATTCCTGGAAGCCGACCGAAAAGATGCCGACGACGCTGCAGCGCTTGAAGCGCGGCAATGCGCCGATCGGCGTCACGTTGACGTCCGGCGTGTACACGGTGACCTTGTCGCCGACGGTCACGCCGAGTTGCATCGCCAGTTCGTCGCCGAGCACGATGCCGTAGCCGCCCGGCGTCAGCGCGTCAAGCTTGCCCTTCGTCATCTTGCGCCCGATATCGGAAACCTTGTCCTCTTCGTCCGGCAGCACGCCGCGGATCACGCCGCCGGTCACGCGCCGGCCTTGCAGCAGCGCGACCTTCTCCACGTAGGGCGCCGCGCCGCGCACATGCGGATTCGCATAAGCCTGCTTCACCGCACCCTGCCAGTCGTGCACGCTTTCGCCGACGCCGGAGATCGTCGCGTCCGCGACCATGCCGAGAATGCGGTCGGTGAGTTGCCGTTCAAAGCCATTCATGACCGAAATGACCGTGATCAGCGCGGTCACGCCGACCGCGATGCCGAGCATCGATACCAGCGAGATGAACGAGATGAAGTGATTGCGGCGCTTGGCGCGCGTGTAGCGCAGTCCGATGAAAAGTTCGAGCGGGCGGAACATCGTGGAAGGACTGCGCGAGCCGGTTGCGGCGAAGTCCGCGCAGAGTGCACGAGCGCGGCTTATCAGGCAAGCGCGGTGAGCGGCACCGGCGCATTGCAGTCAGCTAGCTGAACAATTTCTAAACTCGCCGGTATTGCAATCGGAATGTTCGATCCGCATATGGTGTCTTGTGTGTGGACTGCGATCCAGTTGCTTGTCGCAGCCACGCAACATTTTCCATCCCCGAAGGAGTATCGAAATGAGAATGACCTTGATCGCCCTGGCCCTGTCCGCTGCTGGTCTTGCCGCGGCGCCCGCCATCAGCCACGCCGCGAACGGCGACAACGGCGGTTTCTTCATCAACGGCGGCGTCGGCCAGTCTAACCTGGACAAGGGCGCCTACAACGACAACGATACCGGCTACAACGCCAACATCGGCTATCGCTGGGCGATCAATCCCAGCGTCGCGCTCGGCGTCGAAGGCGGCTACACGGATCTCGGCTCGTTCAGCGCGAAGGGCGCCTATGCCGGATTCCCGAACGCGAAATTCAGCGGCTGGACCGCCGGCGTGAACGGTCACTTCAACGTCACCCCGCAGTGGTACATCAGCGGCCGCGCCGGATTGTTCCGTGCCGACGTCAAGGGTTCGATCGCCGGTGCCACGCCGGTACCCGTGGACGACACCAGCAGCAAGTACTACGCCGGTGCGGGCTTCGGCTACGACTTCAGCAACAACGTCAGCGTCGGCCTGAACTACGACTACTACAAGGTCAACAAGAGCGGATTCAACACGAATCCGGACCTGGTCTCGGTCAACGCCGAGTATCGCTTCTGATCGACCGACCCACAGGACAACAGGGACGTTTCGGGAAACCGGCCGCGTTACACTCCGCGGCCGGTTTTTTTATGCGCCGCGTTCAATACGCGACAGGCGCACGCGCAGCTGCCGGCGCGTATCCGCCGTGCAGTTGTCCGGGCCGAGGATCAGGGCCAGATCCTTGCCATCGCTGCGGCGCAGATTCAGCACGATCCATGCTCCGCGCACCACGCCCCGAATCAATTCGGCGGTGAATTCGCGGCCGTCGGCGTCCGCGACGCGCCAATGCCCGGCCTGCTGCCACGCGGCGCGGCGCACAAGCGGGTGCAGGTACCTGCCCAGCGCGAAGCCGGCGCAAGCCGCGGCGAATATCACAGCGAAAATCCCCGCCCACGACGGCATGCCGCTCAATGCGATGGCGGCGAAGGCCAGCAAGGCCATGAGGGTGACGGCGGCGACTAGCCAGCGCGAAGGCCGGTAGTCAAACGCGATTGCGATTGCGGATTTCATCGACGATGCGCTGCCAATCGCCGCGCGGCGGCGCTGCGCGGCCGCTGAGCCAATCCCACAACTGCGGATCGGGTTGTTCGAGCAATTCGGCGAAGGCGCGCTGTGCGGCAGCGTCGGCTTGTGCAAACCGCGCATCCATCCACCAGCCCAGCAGCTGATCCAGTTCGCGCATGCCGCGCCGGCAGCGCCAGCGCAGGCGTGCGGCGTCGGCATTCATCGCGTGAGGCCGAACGCCAGCAGCGCCCACAACAGCCACAGCGCGACGCTTCCGGCAAAGTAAGCGTAGAAGCGGTGATAGACCTTGTTGTAACTGCAATGGATCGTGCTGTGCACGATGCGCAGGACGACGAAGGTCCAGGCCAATGTCAACGTGATGGCAGTAGCCTGACTCGTTTGCACGGCAACGACGATTGCCAGATAAAACAGCACCGGCAATTCGAACAGGTTGCGGAAGTTGTCGGCGGCGCGCGTGTCCTTCAGACGCTCGGCCATTTGCGCCGACAGCGCGACCGCTTGCGGATGCACACGCTCGCGCTTCATCTCGCCCACGCGCATGAAATACATGCGCAGCCAGACGACAAACGTCAATCCCACCATCGCGACGGCTGGCCACCACATCAGTCGGGTATCCATGCGCTCAGCTGCCTTTTCTTTCCACGATCAGCTTCTTGATCTCGCCGATCGCCTTGGCCGGGTTGAGTCCCTTCGGACAGGTGTTCGTGCAGTTCATGATGGTGTGGCAGCGGTAGAGCTTGAACGGGTCTTCGAGATCGTCCAGGCGCGCGCCGGTATCCTCGTCGCGCGAGTCCGCGATCCAGCGATAGGCCTGCAACAGGATCGCCGGGCCGAGGTACTTGTCGGGATTCCACCAGTAGCTCGGGCACGCCGTGGAACAGCACGCGCACAGGATGCATTCGTACAACCCATCAAGCTTTTTCCTGTCCTCGACGGATTGCAGCCGCTCGGAGTCCGGCGGCGGCGCGCTCTGCGTGCGGATCCACGGCTTGATCGAGGCGTGCTGCGCATAGAAATGGGTCAGGTCCGGCACCAGGTCCTTGACCACCGGCATGTGCGGCAACGGATAAATGGCGACATCGCCCTTGCAGTCGCCGATCGACTTGGTGCAGGCCAGCGTGTTGCCGCCGTCGATGTTCATCGCGCAGGAGCCGCAGATGCCTTCGCGGCAGGAGCGCCGGAACGTCAGCGTCGAGTCGACCTCGTTCTTGATCTTGATCAGCGCGTCCAGGACCATCGGCCCGCAGGTGGCGAGATCGACTTCGTATTCGTCGACGCGCGGGTTTTCCGCGTCGTCCGGATTCCAACGGTAGATGCGGAACGTGCGCACGTCCTTCGCACCCGCCTTGGCCGGGTATTTCTTGCCCTTGCGGACCCTGGAATTCTTCGGCAGTGTGAATTCGGCCACGTCGCTCTCCGTTGTGTTCAGTACACCCGTGCCTTCGGCGGCACGGCTTCCACTTCGTTCGTCATCGGTTGCATGTGCACCGGGCGGTAATCGAACGTCGCCTTGCCGTTGGCATCGATGCCGACCAGGGTGTGCTTCATCCAGTTGGCGTCGTCGCGGTTCGGGAAATCCTCGCGCGCATGCGCACCGCGGCTTTCGTGGCGCTGCTCGGCCGAAGTCATCGTCGCGACGGCCTGCACGAGCAGGTTGTGCAATTCCAGGGTTTCTATCAAATCGGAATTCCACACCAGCGAGCGATCGGTCACCTTCACGTCGGCGAATGCGTCGAACGCCGCGGAAATGTTGGTGCAACCTTGCTTCAGGGTTTCGCCGGTGCGGAACACGGCGGCATCCTGTTGCATCACGCGCTGCATCTTCAGGCGCAGGTCCGCGGTCGGTGTCGCGCCTTTTGCGTTGCGCGCCTTGTCGAAGTGCGCGAGCGCCGCGTCGCAGGACGATGCGGGCAGGTTCTTGTGCGCCGAGCCGGGCTTGATGATTTCGCCGGCACGATGCGCGGCGGCGCGACCGAAGATGACGAGGTCGAGCAGCGAATTGGAGCCGAGGCGATTGCCGCCGTGCACGGACACGCAGGCCGCTTCACCGACCGCAAACAACCCCGGCACGACCGCATCCACATCGTTGCCGCGCTTCTGCACGACTTCGCCGTGGTAATTCGTCGGGATGCCGCCCATGTTGTAGTGCACAGTCGGCTGTACCGGGATCGGCTGCTTGGTGATGTCGACGCCGGCGAAGATGCGCGCGGTTTCGGCGATGCCTGGCAGGCGTTCGTGGATGACCTCGGGGCCCAGGTGCATCAGGTTCAGGAAGGCGTGGTCCTTGTGCTCGCCGACGCCACGGCCTTCGCGCACTTCCATCGTGATCGCGCGGCTGACCACGTCGCGTGAAGCGAGGTCCTTCGCGTTCGGCGCGTAGCGTTCCATGAAGCGCTCGCCCTTGGAATTGGTCAGGTACCCGCCCTCGCCGCGCGCGCCTTCGGTAATCAGGCAGCCGGCGCCGTATATGCCGGTGGGATGGAACTGCACGAATTCCATGTCCTGCAGCGCGAGGCCGGCGCGCAGCGCCATGCCGCCACCGTCGCCGGTGCAGGTATGCGCCGAAGTCGCGGTGAAATACGCGCGTCCGTAGCCGCCCGTCGCCAGCACCACGGCATGCGCACGGAACAGGTGCATCTCGCCTTCGTTCAAATCCAGCGCCAGCACGCCGCAACAGGCGCCGTCGCTGTCGAAGATGAGGTCCAGCGCGAAGTATTCGATATAGAAACGCGCATCGTGCTTGAGCGATTGCTGGTACAGCGTGTGCAGCATGGCGTGGCCGGTACGATCGGCCGCCGCGCAGGTGCGCTGTGCCGTGCCCTTGCCGTAGTTCGTGGTCATGCCGCCGAACGGGCGCTGGTAGATCTTGCCGGCTTCGGTGCGCGAGAACGGCACGCCGTAGTGTTCTAGCTCGATCACCGCGGCCGGCGCGTTCTTGCACATGTACTCGATCGCGTCCTGGTCGCCGAGCCAGTCGCCGCCCTTGACCGTGTCGTAGAAATGGAAGCGCCAATCGTCCTCGCCCATGTTGCCAAGCGCCGCGGCGATGCCGCCTTGCGCGGCGACCGTGTGCGAACGCGTCGGGAAAACTTTCGTGATGCACGCCGTGCTCAGGCCCTGCTCGGCCATGCCGAAGGTGGCGCGCAGGCCGGAACCGCCCGCGCCGACCACGACGACATCGTATTTATGCTCGTGGATCTTGTAGCTTTCCATGTCTTATCCCAAGGCGATTCGTGCAATGGCGAAGAGGCAGGCGACCGCGGCAAGAAAGGCGCCGAAGCGCACCGCGATCTGCAACGCGACTTCCTGCCAGCGCGTGTGGATGTAATCCTCGATGACGACTTGCAGGCCGAGCGCACCGTGCCAGAACAGGCTGACCACGAGCGCAACCAGCAGCACCGCATGCACGGGCTGGGCTATCGCCGTGCGCACCGTGGCGTAGTCGGCGTGCACCAGCCCGGCGCACATCCACAGGAACCACAGGCTCAGCGGCAGCAGCGCCACCGCGGTGATGCGTTGCAGCCACCAATGGCGCACACCGGACTGTGCCGAGCCGAGCCCGCGCACATTCTTGAGCGGCGTGCGCAAGGTGTTTTCGCCGACCGCGCTCATGCCGCACCTCCGCTGGCGCGAACGAACAGGCAGATCCAGACCGCGGCGGTCAACGCGACGCTCGCCGCAATCACGATCCAGCCGGTGGCGAAATAGCTCGGCGTGCGCGAATGATCGCGCTGCGCCGCGTCGTAACCCATGCCGGTGTCGCGAAACAGGTGCTGGATGCCGTTGCACAGGTGGAACAACAGTGCCCACGTCCACAAAATCAGCAATACGAACCCGACTCCACTGCCACAAAACGCAGCGAACGTGGCCCATGCCTCGACGCCGGTCGCCGCAGCGATCAGTCCCCATGCCAGCAAGAGCGCCCCCAGACACAGGAACAGTCCGGTCAGGCGGTGCAACACCGACTGCCACATGTTCACGCGCCAGCGGTAGATGCCCAGATGCGGTGATAACGGTCGTGTGGGTTGGCTCATGGCAGTCGTCCTAGAAATCGATGCAGCGGCCGTTTTTTTCCCAGTCGCCGTAGCGCACCGGATCGGGACCTTCGCGGCCGCCGATTTCGACGGGCTTTGCGGGCTCTGGCGCCGGTAACGCCCCGGTCGGCGGTGGCGTATCTATGACGGTTGGATCCGGTCCTGGCTGGGGCATGGCTTGTCCTGATGCTTTTTCTCGCGCGGCTTGATCGATAGCCGGCGTGCGCCTACATTGGCCACCAAAGTATAACGCCACGCGCCGTCGATGATCAGCCCGCCTACGCAAGTGCTTGAAATTACCGGAGCCGACGCCGCCGCGTTCGCGCATGCACAATTCTGCAACGACGTGCTCACCCGGCCCGACGGACACTGGCAATGGAATGCGTGGCTTTCGCCACAGGGCCGCGTGCGCGCGTTCTTTCGCTTGCTGCGCATCGATGCAGGCAACGTGCTCTTGACGTTGCGTGGTGGCGACGCGGAATGGCTGCGCGCGGAACTGGCCCGCTACGTGTTCCGCGCGAAAGTGCAGTTGCGCGCCGTCAACGAGGCAACCCCCAGCCCAGCGCCGGAATACTCGCCCCTCGCCGATATCCGCGCAGGGATTCCCGAAATCGGCGTCGAGCTGCGCGATCGCCTGCTGCCGCAATGGATCGGCCTGGACCGGCTCGGCGCGGTCAGCGTGAACAAGGGCTGTTATCCTGGCCAGGAAATCATGGCGCGCCTGCATTTCAAGGGCGGCAACAAGCGCTCGCTGTATCGGTTGCGCTGGTCCGGGAGCGCGCTCGCGCCGCCGGGAGCCTTGTTGCGCGATCCTGGCGGATCCGAAGCCGGCATCATCGTGACTGCCGCCCACGATGCGGAAGCCGAAGACGTCGAAGCACTCGCCAGTATTTCCGATTCGGCGGCGGATGCGGTCCTGACCCTGGAATCCCCACCGACTCGTGCCGTCGACATCGTCCAACATTTCGCCTGAAACGCCGGTATTGCGCTGCGTATCGCGTTTGCCGCGCGTTCGTGCTAAACCCTTGCGTACGCAAGAATCGGGAGGGGCGATCATGCGCAAGCAACATGGAAACATTCCACGCCGGCTGGCGTTGACATTGGCGTTCGCGATTGGCGTCGGCGGCACGGCATCGGCGGCGGACTACACCTTCCGCATCGAGCCGGCGTATCCGGCCGACCGCGTCGCCGAGATCTATGCGCCGCTGATGACTTACCTGAACAAGGCGACCGGCCAGCATTTCACCCTGGTGACGACGCGCAATTACCACTTCTACTGGCGCGACATCCAGAATTCGGTCAAGACCGATTTCGCCTTCGATGAAGCGCATGTCGCCGATTACCGCATAGAGAAGCGGCACTTCGAACCGCTGGTGCACACCGCCGAACCGACCAGTTACACCTTGGTTTCGAACATCGACATCGGCAACAAGGGCCTGCAAGGCCTGGTCGGGCACACCATCGTCACGATGGGAGCGCCGAGCCTGGGCTACTCCATGCTGCTCGAGTTCTACCCGAATCCCATCCTGCAGCCGGATATCGCCACAACCGCCACCTCGTGGCGCGATGCCACCGACCGCGTCTTCGGCGGCGAAGCCGACGCGGCGATGATTCCGACCTGGCTCAAGGACCAATATCCCAACCTGACGCCGGTCAAGACTTCGCGCAGCTTCCCCGGGCAATGCATCACCGCCTCGCCCGACGTGCCCGCGGATCTGCGCGAGAAGGTCAAGGACGCCCTGCTCAAGCTCGACACCGATGCGGATGCGGCTAAGCTCCTGTTCGAACTGGGAGTGACCAAGTTCGTGCCCGCCACGGCCAAGGAATACGCCGGCGACGAACAGGTCCTGAAGAATTTCATCGGTTACAAATGACCCATACGCAGCGTTTTCCACATTGCGTTGAATGTGATTTTTGAGTCATTTGATAATTTGTGCACAATGACGCGAATGATGAAATCTTAACATTTGCCATTCTGGATTCGTTCAGGAAATCGATTGAAATAGAGTGACAACTCGATTCGATATGCGATAATGCGCGCCGCCGTCCACAACGGATGGCGAGAATTCACGCAATACTTCCGCACGCGTGGCCACCGCTACGGCCGCTGCGGAAATGCAAAACAGGCGCTGCCTCGCGGCGGCGCCAATGCTTAAGGCCCACGGGACGTGCGCCGAAGCGGGGATCGAAACGATCCCTTGTATCTACCCGGCGCAGCGCGAAATGCCTGCCGGAAACAATCACCGCGGTGCTGACAACGCCGCAGACAGCATCCACAGGGCTGGCGCGCGCCTGCGCGACGCCCGTATGCGGATGTCGCATGTGTTCGTTTTTACGGAGCAATCCGCGATGAAATTAGCCTGGATCCTGTGGTTGGCATCGGCATTCAACAATTCCGCGAGCGATCGCGCCTGCCTCGCCGCCACGGTCTATCTGGAAGCGCGCGGCGAGCCGGTCACAGGCCAGATGGCCGTGGCCGAAGTCGGCCTGCGCCGCCGCGACGGCGGCCAGTGGGGGAATTCGCTGTGCAAGGTGCTGCGCGCGCGTGGACAATTCGCGCTTTCCACGACGAGCAAGAACTATGTCTTCGACGATGCTGACGCCTGGAACCAGGCATGGTTCGTCGCCGGCGTTGCCCTGGACTTGTGGAAACTGCCTGCCGCATGGCGGCCGTCGCTGGTGCCGAACGCGGACCATTTCTACGCCGCGGATGCGATGCCGATGCCGCCGGGCTGGGCCAAGGGTCCACCGCTGGCGGTGATTGGCGATCACCGCTTCTACCACGCCGATTGAAACCCTGCCGCGCTCGAACCGACGAGCGCAGCGGATTGTTCACGGGTTCCTCAGCGGCGCGGCATGAATTCCAGTCGCTGGCCGTTGATCATCACGCGGTCGCCCGGGCGGAAACCCGGATTGTCGTACTGGGTCACGCGCGCCATGCGGCCATCGTCCAGTTCCACCGAGAACCGCCACGCATAGCCCGAGCGCAGGTTAGCGTCGTTCTGCTCGATCGCGTTGCCTGCCACGGCACCGCCGACGACACCAGCCGCGGTCGCCGCGGCACGTCCACCGCCGCGCCCGAACTGGTTGCCGATCAGGCCGCCGATGATGGCGCCGATCACCGCGCCGCCGCCGCTGTTTTGCTGGCGGATTTCCACCTGGTCGATGTCGCGCACCGTGCCGCAGGTATGGCAATAGCGCGGGCCCGACTGATTGCCGCCCTCGTGATAAACCACGCGTTCGCGCGGCGGCGGCGCCACGCAGGCGCTCAGTCCGAAAACGATGGTACTCAGCAAAATGACGGTAAAGGCTGGTTTGCGCACAGTCGTCTCCTCGTTGCAAGTCCGTATCAACGCATGCAGGCGCGAACGGTTGTCGCCAGTTTCCAATGGGTCATATGAACCGTTGCGAAACCAGTCGACCGGATGGCATTCTCGCCGCATTGCCTGTTCCGGAGCCTCCGCAGCATGCTGGATCTGATCGACAGCCACTCGCATCTGGATGCTGCTGAATTCGACGTTGATCGCACCGCCGTATTGCAGCGCGCGCGCGCCGCGGGCGTGATGCGACAAATCGTCCCGGCCGTGGCTATCGACACCTTCCCTGCCCTGCGCGCCCTGTGCGCTGCCCAGGGCGGACTTTATCCCGCCTACGGCCTGCATCCGATGTATTTGGTGGCGCATCGACCCGAACATCTTGAGCACCTTGCGCATTGGATCGAGCGCGAAAAGCCCGTTGCAGTCGGCGAATGCGGACTGGATTTCTTCGTCCCGGACCTCGATGCCGAAACGCAGCGATTCTATTTCCGCCGCCAACTCGAAATCGCACGTGATTTTTCGCTGCCCGTGATCCTGCACGCGCGCCGCGCGCTCGACGAAGTCACCGCCACGATCCGCCGGATCGGCCATCTGCGCGGGGTCGTGCACAGTTTTTCCGGCAGCCTGGAACAGGCGCGGCAATTGTGGCAATGCGGATTCCTGATCGGCCTTGGCGGCCCGCTCACGTATCCGCGCGCGCGGCGTCTGCGCGATATCGCCGCCACGATGCCGCTCGAGTTTCTGGTGCTGGAAACCGATTCGCCCGACCAGCCGCTGCTGGGCCATCAAGGCGCGCGCAACGAACCCGCCCTGCTCGCCGAAGTGTGTGCGTGTGTAGCGCAATTGCGCGGCGTCGAACCGCGGGCGATCGGCATGGCGACCACGGCAAACGCCGAACGGCTGTTCGCCTTGCCCGCTTCAATCTGACGTTTGCAGGAGGCGCTCCACGACGCGCGCGGCAGCCACCATGCCGAACGTGGACGTGACGTGCATGGCCGCGCCCAGACCGCCGGCGCAATCGAGCTTGAGCGCGCCCTCGTCCGATCCCGAACGGGTCTTGCAGACGCTGCCGTCCGGCTGTGGATAGTTGACGTTTTCGCGCGAGAACACCGCCTGCACGCCGAAGTAGCGCTTGGGATTGCGCGTCCAGCCGAAATCGTCGCGTAGTTTCTTGCGCACCAGCCCGAGCAGGATGTCGTGTTCGGTTTTCGAAAGATCGCGTGCAGTAATCAAGGTCGGATCGCGACGCCCGCCGGCCGATCCCGATACGACAATCGGAATCTTGCGGCGCCGGCAGAACGCGATCATTTGCACTTTCACGCGCAGTGCGTCGCAAGCGTCGATCACCGCGTCGAAACCGGTGTCCAGCAGTTCCTCGATATTCCCGACAGTCACGAACTGCGCCAGCGCCTGTACGCGCAGTTGCGGATTGATCGCCTGTAATCGCGTGGCAACGACATCGACTTTCGCGCGTCCATACTCGCCTTCCAGTGCATGCGACTGCCGGTTGACGTTGGACACGCAGACTTCGTCGGCGTCGATCAGGGTCAGCGCGCCGACGCCCGACCGTGCCAGCGCCTCGGCCGCCCACGAGCCCACGCCGCCGAGCCCGACAACGGCCACGTGCGCGCGCGCCAGGCGCGCGACGCTGCCGGCGCCGTAAAGCCGATCGATGCCGCTGAATCGCGAATCCGTCATTGCCCGTCCATGCTCATCGCGAACTTACTTTAGCATCCGAATTCGCTATCATTTTCGTTTTAGTCTGGAGCAGCGCATGCGCCTTGCCATCCTGTTCGCGCTCGGTCTGGCGATTGGCACGATCGCCACGGCCAATATCGCCAGCGCGCTGCGCCAACGCGACGCCTATCCGCGCGGGCTGATGAACGTGATGCAGCACGACCTGGGCACGCTGCGCACCGCGGCTCGAGCACAGCGCTGCGACGCGAATGCCGCGGCCTCTCTGGAACAGTTGCGGGGGTTGGCCAGCGGCATCGAAAGTGCGGTTTACGGCGACGATCCACCGGACCCACCGTTCGCCGAATACGCCAAGCGCCTGCGCGCGGCGATGCCGTCCGTTGTCGAATGCAGGGACCTCGCGCACACGGTGGAGCGCATGAGCGCGGCCTGCGATGCGTGTCATCGCCAGTACCGCTGAGGGCAATTCCAACTCAATATTGCGGCAGCGGAATGAATTCGGTTTCGCCCGGAATCGGGGCATAACGCATCGCCGCCCAGTCGGCTTTCGCTTTCTCGATGCGTTCGCGTGAGCTCGATACGAAGTTCCACCACAGATGGCGATCGCCGTCGAGCGGATCGCCGCCGCACAGGATCACCCGCGCCGGCTGGGCCGCGCGAATTTCCACATCCATGCCAACCGGCATGACCGCCATGTGCGCGACCGCCAATTCGACGCCACCGACGCTCAGCGGCGCATCCGTCGCGTAAACCGCACGCTCGATGTGTTCGGCGGGCACGACGAGCGATCCGCCAGCCGGAAATTCCGCCGCGATGTAGAACAACCGCGAGAACGTGTGCACGGGCGAGCGAAAGCCGAAGGCCTCGCCGGCAACCAGGCGCAGGCGCACGCCGTCGCGTTCCCATGCCGGCAATGATGCCGCCGCATGATGGTGGAACTCCGGCGCAGTTTCCTCGGCATCTTTTGGCAGGGCGACCCAAGTCTGGATGCCGTGCAGCGCATGGCCCGCAGCACGCTCGACAGAAGGAGTGCGCTCCGAATGCACGATGCTGCGTCCAGCCGTCATCCAGTTGACGTCGCCGGGACGGATCGTCTGCACGTTGCCCAGATTGTCGCGGTGTTCGATGGCGCCCTCGAACAGGTAAGTGACCGTAGCCAGCCCGATGTGCGGGTGCGGACGCACATCCATGCCCTGCCCGGGCGAAAACACGGCCGGGCCCATGTGGTCGAAAAACACGAACGGCCCCACGCGCCGCGCGCGTAATTGCGGCAACACGCGGCGCACGTTGAATCCGCCCAGATCGTGGACTTTCGGCTCGATGACAGTGATGGTATCCATGCCTTTATGGTAGCGCGTCAGCCGTACCGGCGGCTGGAATTTGCCGCGGCCATCCCCATATCGTGGCATTGCCCAATCTGGAGGTTTCCATGACTGTCACCGCAACCGCGCGGCCACCGGTCGATGCCGCGACGCCCCAATCCTTCCGCCAGGTCCAGCGCATCGTGCGCGGCCGCCCGACCAGCGATGGCGCAGGCGTGAAACTCACGCGCGTGATCGGACAACCCGATCTGGACATGATCGATCCGTTCCTGATGCTGGACGAATTCCGCTCGGATTCGGCCGGGGATTACATTGCCGGCTTCCCCGAGCACCCGCATCGCGGCTTCGAGACCGTCACCTACATGCTGGCCGGGCGCATGCGCCACGGCGACAACCAGGGCAACAGCGGCTTGCTCACGCCCGGCAGCGTGCAATGGATGACCGCCGGCCGCGGCATCCTGCACTCGGAAATGCCCGAACAGGAAAATGGCCTGATGTGGGGGTTCCAGTTGTGGGTGAACCTGCCGGCCAAGGACAAGATGACGGCACCGCGCTACCAGGACATCGCACCCGAAGCCATACCCGAAACCTCGCCGGCTGCTGGCGCCAGCGTGCGCGTGATTGCCGGGACCCTGAACGGGGTTTCCGGGCCGGTCAGCGGCATCGCGACCGAACCGGTCTATCTGGACGTGCGGCTGCAACCGGGCGCAACGGTCGAACTACCCCTGCCGGAAGCGCACAAGGGTTTCGCCTACGTGTACGAAGGCCAGGCTCAGGTTGGCGACGGCGCGTCGGCGCACTTGGTGCGCGGCGACCTCGGCGTGCTGGGCAATGGCGACGGGTTGAAGATTTCCGCGGGCGACGCCTCGGCACGACTCATCGTGGTGGCGGGCAAACCCCTCAACGAGCCGGTGGCCAAGTACGGCCCGTTCGTGATGAATACGCCGCAGCAGATCGTGCAGGCGGTGGAAGACTTCCGTGCCGGACGCTTCTGACCAGCGCGAAAACGCACCGGCGGATGCGATCCGCCGGTGCTTCAAGGACTTACGGTACTTATCTCAGGCTGGAGCTACTTCGTCGGCCTGCAGGCCCTTCTGGCCTTGCACGACCTTGAAACTCACCTTCTGACCTTCCTGCAGGGTACGGAAACCCGTGCCCTGGATAGCGCGGAAATGCACGAAGACATCCGGGCCGTTTTCACGGCTGATGAATCCGAAACCCTTGCTGTCGTTGAACCACTTGACAGTACCAACCTCACGATCCGACATAAAAACTCCACAGTCCAAACCATACATGGACTCGCGCGCAACACGCGGTCCGCTTTACTGGATTGCCGGAAAATCCTTCGCCGACGTTGCGGAGGGGGGACCCCGTCCGTGACTCGCGCACAATGACCAACCGTGCAAGCACAGCACTTTTACTATAACCGAAAATTTACAAAAAAAGGAACTTTGTAGCCCTCCGTTTTTGCGGCGACGCAACATAGCCGCGGGACGAGCTTCCGGTATGGTAACGGCGCTGTGGGACGTTCAATCGAAGGAGAATTCCATGCCCGCCTGCGGCTGCCACCCGATTTCCCAACACAAGAAATTACGCATTCCGGATTGGTACGTTTCCAGCCTGATGCTGGACCGCGCCATGGATGCGATCCTGCGCCGGGTCAAACGCCTCGATCGCACCCACGACATCCCCTACCTCGCTGGCTACAGCGTCGACGGGCAGACGATTTACATCGACCGCCACCTGCCGCGCGTGATGAATTACAAGGGCCGCAAGATCGACGTGGCGCGCTACCTCATCATGCACGAGGAAGTCGAAAAAACCCTGATCGACCAGCTCGGCCTGCACTATCTGCACGCACACCAGATTGCCACGCGCGCCGAAGAAGCCCTGATCCGTGCCGACGGAATCCTGTGGCGCGACTACGACCACTTCATGCAGAAATACGTCAAGACCGTCGGTGACGAACGCCTCAAGAAAGTGCCGAAAGACCTTGATTTGAAACCGTATCGCGATGAGCACGATTTCGATCTGATCAAGCGCATGCGCAAGGCGTTGACCGCCAAGGGACTGCGCAAAGGCGAGAATGCCGCAGCGCTGGCCAAGGCCGTTGGTGAATACGCAACCGCCCTGAAAGACCAACGGCACGACGCAGCGGCGCACAGGAAGAAACCTGCCAAGCGGAAATAAAGCGGCCGGGTCGCGGTGGTTACTTGTGCATGGTGGACGGTGCAGGGATCGAACCTGCGGCCCCCGCCGTGTGAAGGCGATGCTCTACCGCTGAGCTAACCGTCCAAGGAAATATGCCGGAGAAGGGAATCGAACCCCCGACCCACGCATTACGAATGCGTTGCTCTACCAGCTGAGCTACCCCGGCGCAGGGCGCGCAGTGTACCGGCAGGCGCGCTTTCACTCAAGCGCAAACGATCAATTCTGGGTATCAACAGTGAAGCTTTCGCCGCAGCCGCACTCGCCGGTCACGTTCGGGTTGCGGAAGGTGAATGCGGCATTCAGCCCTTGCCGCGTGAAGTCGATCTGCGTTCCGTCGACGAACGGAATGCTTTTGCGGTCCACCACGAGCCGGATGCCGTCCTGTTCGATGACCTGATCATCGGCGGCGATGCTGTCGGCGATTTCGACTTCATAGGCGTAACCGGAACAACCGGTCTTGCGCACGCCGAAACGCACGCCGGCTGCATCGGGCTTGCCAGCGAGGAAACTGAGCATGCGCTCGCGCGCGGCGGGTGTGAGTTGGATATTCATGTCGTTCATTGTACCAATCCGTTAGAATTTGCGCCCTTTCCGCGAATCAAGATGCGGAGCAATTTCGAGGGTTTCAAGCATGTCCGTGGTCAGCGTCAAGCAAGCCTTGTCGGGTTCGATCCCGGCGAATACCGAAGTTACCGTCAAGGGTTGGGTGCGCACGCGGCGCGACTCGAAGGCCGGCCTGTCGTTCGTCAACATCAGCGATGGCTCGTGCTTCGATCCCATCCAGGTGGTCGCGCAGAATTCGCTGCCGAACTACGCGGACGAAATTGCGAAGCTGACGGCCAGTTGCGCGGTGATCGCGACCGGTACGCTGGTGCCGTCGCAGGGCAAGGGCCAGAGCTTCGAGATCCAGGCATCGAGGGTGGAAGTCGTCGGCTGGGTCGAGGATCCGGAAACCTATCCGATCCAGCCCAAGGCACACACCATGGAGTACCTGCGCGAAGTCGCGCATCTGCGTCCGCGCACAAACACCTTCGGCGCCGTCGCGCGCGTGCGCGACTGCATCGCCAAGGCGATCCACCGCTATTTCCACGAGCGCGGATTCTTCTGGATCAACACGCCGATCATAACCGCATCCGATGCCGAAGGCGCCGGCCAGATGTTTCGCGTCTCCACGCTGGACATGGTCAACCTGCCGCGCGACGACAAGGGCGCGATCGACTGGAACAAGGATTTCTTCGGCAAGGAAACCTACCTGACCGTGTCCGGCCAGCTCAATGTCGAAGCCTACTGCCTCGCGCTGAGCAAGGTTTACACGTTCGGGCCGACGTTTCGCGCCGAGAACTCGAATACCACGCGGCACCTGGCCGAGTTCTGGATGATCGAGCCCGAGATCGCGTTCGCCGACCTGAACGACGATGCCACGCTGGCCGAGGCTTTCCTCAAGTACATCTTCAAGGCCGTACTCGACGAGCGCATGGACGACATGAAGTTCTTCGCCGAGCGCCAGGAAAAATCCGCGATCGCTCGCCTTGAAAATTTCATCCAGGCACCGTTCGAGCGCATCGATTACACCGACGCGGTTGCGATCCTGCAAAAGTCCGGGCAAAAATTCGACTATCCGGTCGAATGGGGCCATGACCTGCAAACCGAACACGAGCGTTACCTGACCGAAAAGCACGTCGGCCGCCCGGTCGTGGTGATGAACTATCCGGAAGCGATCAAGGCGTTCTACATGCGCCTGAACGACGATGGCAAGACCGTCGCCGCAATGGACGTGCTCGCACCCGGCATCGGCGAGATCATCGGCGGCTCGCAGCGCGAGGAGCGACTGGACGTGCTCGATGCACGCATGCGTCAGTTCAAGCTCGATCCGGCGCACTACCAGTGGTATCGCGACTTCCGCCGCTACGGCAGCGTGCCACATGCGGGTTTCGGCCTCGGTTTCGAGCGGCTCGTCGTGTACGTGTGCGGCCTGGCCAACATCCGCGACGCGATCCCCTACCCGCGCGTGCCGGGCTCGGCGGAGTTTTGATCGTGACCGAACACGATGAACAATGGTGGCTCGCGGCGCTCGGCGACACGCTCGTCTGGGCACGGATGCGCGTGCTGGAATCCGGTGTCACCGAGGTATTCGACGCCCGCGGCGAAACCCTGCGCTACGACGACGAAGACAGCGCGCGCGCAGCCCTGATGGATGCCGGATTCCGTGCGTTCGACGGCATGGACGAAGACGACGCCGCGCTGATGGGATTCGATCTGGACTCCACCGAGCCGCCGCAAGCCGAAGACGACGAGGAATTGTTGCCGCTGATGACGGAAAAAGTCGCCGGAGCCCACGCCTGATGAATCTGGATCTTCGCGGCAAACATGCCCTCGTCTGCGGTGGCTCGCAGGGAATCGGTCGCGCCGCGGCGATCGAACTCGCGCAACTCGGCGCCGACGTGACGGTGTTGGCGCGATCCGCGCAGGCACTGCAATCCGTAGTCGCTGCCCTGCCGAAAACGCATCCTGTGCAATCGCATTCCTGCATCGTCGCGGACGCGAACGATCACGATGGAATGCGCGCGGCACTCGAGAACCTTGTGCAGACGCGGCCGGTACAGATCCTCATCAACAACAGCGGCGGTCCGCCGGGCGGTCCGGCGCATTCCGCAAAAGTCGAGGACTATGTTTCCACCTTCCGCCAGCATCTGGGCGCGAGCCAGATCGCGCTGCAGGCCGTGCTGCCGGGCATGCGCGCTGCCGGTTTCGGCCGCGTCGTCAATGTGATTTCCACCTCGGTGAAAGAACCGATCGAGAACCTCGGCGTGTCCAACACCGTTCGCGCCGCCGTCGCCGCCTGGGCCAAGACCTGCTCGCGCGAACTCGCGCCGTTCGGCATCACCGTCAACAACGTGCTGCCGGGATTCACGAAGACGCAACGCCTGACCAGCCTGATCGCCGCCAAGGCAAAAGCATCCGGCAAGTCCGAAGACGCCATCGCGCAGGAAATGCTCGCCGCCGTACCCGCCGCGCGCTTCGCCGATGCCGCGGAACTGGCATCCGTCGTCGCCTTTCTGTGCACGCCCGCAGCCGCCTACGTCAATGGGGTCAGCATTGCGGTTGACGGCGGGCGCACGCATGCGTTGAGCTGATTGCGTCAAGTCTTGCTCGGCATCCGACTAGTGGCTACCCTGCATGGGTAACCATTGGTCGCCATGAATCCCTCCTTCGTCCACCTTCACGTCCACAGCGAATACTCGCTGGTCGATTCGACTCTGCGCATGCCGGACAAGCCCGAATACGGCGATCCGGCCAAGACGAAGCGGCCGAACCTGATCAGCCGTGCGGTACAGATGGGCCTGCCTGCGCTGGCACTGACCGACGAAAGCAACCTGTTTGCACTGGTCAAGTTCTATCGCGCCGCCGAAGCGAATGGCGTGAAACCGATCGTCGGTGCGGATCTGTGGATTGCCGGTCCCAACGATGCGTCGCCATCGCGCCTGACCGTACTGTGCCAGAACCGTGAAGGTTATCTGCATCTGTCGCAACTGATCTCACGCAGCTACACGCAAGGCCGGCATGGCGACCGCGCGCTGATCGATCCGACCTGGTTCGACGGCCACAGCGCCGGACTCATCGCGCTGGCCGGACGCGAAAGCGACGTCGGACACGCCCTCACCGCCGGCAAGTCCGATGCCGCGCTCGCCGCAACGGAAAAATGGCTGCGCCACTTCGCCGATCGCCTGTACCTGGAACTCACGCGCTGCGGCCACGCCGACGAGGTGCATTTCATTCCCGCTGCATTGCAGCTTGCCGCCGAAGCGAACTGCCCCGTCGTCGCGACCAACGACGTGCGCTTCGGCGCGCGCGAGGATTTCGAAGCGCACGAGGCGCGCGTGAGCATCCACCAGGGCCGCCTGCTCAACGATCCGAAGCGCCCGCGCGACTACACGCCCGAGCAGTACCTGAAATCCACCGCGGAAATGACTGTGTTGTTCGCCGACATTCCCGAGGCGCTGGAAAACAGCGTCGAAGTCGCCAGGCGTTGCAACCTGGAAATGAAGTTCGGCGAATATTTCCTGCCCGCGTTTCCGGTTCCGACGCAGGATTCGGAAGCCTCGTTCATCCGTAGCCAGGCGCAGAACGGACTGCAAGCGCGCCTGTCCAGGCACGGACTCGCCCCCGGCTTCGCGCATGAGGATTACTCGAACCGCCTCGAACGCGAGCTCGAAGTGATCGTGAAGATGGGCTTCGCCGGATATTTTTTGATCGTCGCCGACTTCATCGGCTGGGCCAGGCAGCACGACATCCCGGTCGGACCGGGACGCGGTTCCGGCGCGGGCTCGGTCGTCGCCTGGTCGCTCGGCATCACCGACCTCGATCCGCTGCGTTATGGATTGCTGTTCGAGCGCTTCCTCAATCCCGAGCGCGTGTCCATGCCCGACTTCGACGTCGACTTCTGCATGGATCGCCGCGACGAGGTGATCGACTACGTCGCGCACAAGTACGGTCGCGAGAAGGTCAGCCAGATCATCACCTACGGCACGATGGCGGCGAAGGCCGTGCTG
>DATIOA010000011.1:0-10712 GCA_035473575.1 Rudaea sp.
AGCGAGGTCGATTTGCCGGTGCCGGTGGCGCCGACGAAGATGATGATGCCGCGCTTGGTCATCGCCAGGGTCTTGATGATCGGCGGCAGGTTCAATTCTTCCACCGTCGGGATGCGCGTCTCGATGCGGCGCAGCACCATGCCGACGTTGTTGCGCTGGTAGAAGCACGAGACGCGGAAGCGGCCCACGCCGGACACGCCGATCGCGAACTGGCACTCGTGCGTCTTTTCGAACTCCTCGCGCTGCGAAGGCGTCATCACGTTCAGCACCATGTCGCGCGACTGCTGCGGCGTGAGCGGGTTCTGCGTGATCGGCGCAATGCGCCCATGCACCTTGATCGAAGGCGGCACGCCGGCCGTGATGAACAGGTCCGACGCCTTCTTGTGCACCATCAATTTGAGGAAGGAAGTGAAATCCACGGCGCTCATGAGCGGTACTCCTGAATTCTGGATCCCGGCTCAGCGCGCGTCCTGCGCTGGCCGGGATGATGACATCCTGTCATCACTTGAAGATTTCCTTGTTCTTCGCGTAGCCGATCGCCTGCTGGCGCGTGACAAGTCCGCGCTTGACCAAGTCCTGCAAACATTGATCCAGCGTCTGCATGCCGTACTGGCTGCCGGTCTGGATCGACGAGTACATCTGCGCCACCTTGTCCTCGCGGATCAGGTTGCGGACGGCCGGAATGCCGACCATGATCTCGTGCGCGGCGATGCGGCCGCCGCCAACCTTTTTCAGCAGCGATTGCGAGATCACTGCGCGCAGCGATTCCGACAGCATCGAACGCACCATGGCTTTTTCCGCCGCAGGGAACACGTCGATGATGCGATCGATGGTCTTGGATGCCGAACTTGTGTGCAGCGTGGCGAATACCAGGTGTCCGGTTTCCGCGGCGGTGAGCGCGAGGCGAATCGTCTCGACATCGCGCATTTCGCCGACGAGAATGTAGTCGGGATCTTCGCGCAACGCCGAGCGCAGAGCCTCGTTGAAACCGTGCGTGTCGCGGTGCACCTCGCGCTGGTTGATCAGGCACTTCTGCGCCGTGTGCACGAATTCGATCGGGTCTTCGATCGAAAGGATGTGGCCGTATTCGTTCTTGTTGATGTGATCGACCATCGCCGCAAGTGTGGTCGACTTGCCCGAGCCGGTGGGACCAGTGACGAGGACCAGGCCTTGCGGCTGTTCGATCAGCTCCTTGAAGATGCGCGGACAACCGAGGTCTTCGAGGCTGAGCACCTCGGACGGAATGGTACGAAACACCACGCCGGCGCCACGATTCTGGTTGAATGCGTTGACGCGAAAACGCGCGAGTCCCGGAATCTCGAACGAGAAGTCGACTTCGAGGAATTCTTCGAAGTCGCGGCGCTGCTTGTCCGACATGATGTCGTACACCAGCGAATGCACCTGTTTGTGGTCGAGCGCGGGGATGTTGATGCGGCGCACGTCGCCATCGACGCGGATCATCGGCGGCAGGCCCGCCGACAAGTGCAGGTCGGAGGCCTTGTTCTTGACCGAAAACGCGAGCAGTTCGGCGATATCCATGCGATAGTCCCCTTGATTCAATCCGGTTTGCGCACAGCGCTTGCGCCCGAGTATAGCGCGATAATTTCAAGCCGGCGCAACCCTTTGGAGCCGCAATCTTGAATCCGTCTTATGCGCAAATCCGTGCGCGAATCGACGCCGCCGCGCAGGCAGCCGGACGCGCCGTGCGGCTGCTCGCCGTGTGCAAGACGCAAGCCACGGCGGCGATCCGCGAACTGGCTGCGCAGGGCCAGCGCGCATTCGGCGAAAACCGTGTGCAGGAGGCACTCTCCAAGCAGCGCGAACTGGCCGACCTGGCGCTCGAATGGCACCTGATCGGACCGCTGCAATCCAAGAAATGCCGTGAGGCCGCCAGGCATTTCGATTGGGTGCAAAGCATCGACCGCGAAAAGCTGATCGAGTCACTGAACCGTTTTCGTCCCGCCGATGCACCACCGTTGAACGTGCTGATCCAGGTGAACATCGACGCTGAGACGAGCAAATCGGGTTGTGCGCCGGAAGCCGTGCCGGTGCTTGCACGCACGATCGCGCAGTTCCCGCGCCTGCGTCTTCGCGGACTGATGGCGATTCCCGAACCGCATCCCGATCCGGCGCAACGGCGCGCGGCTTTCGCGCGCATGCGCGAGTTGTTAGACGCGTTGCGGACCGACCATGCGGATATCGACACCCTGTCGATGGGCATGTCGGACGATTTCGAGCTCGCCATCGCGGAAGGCGCGACCCTGGTGCGCATCGGCACGGCGTTGTTCGGGGCCCGCCCGCACCCGCAGTAAGCCATGCTGCGGTACGCCATGATTTGTCCGGACAAATAGGGTAGATTCGCGCCCCCGCTCGCAACAGCGGGTCGACACGCTGTCTCATCAACTACCAAGGGAGGAAGGTTTCATGAAAATCCTGATCTCGTGCGTGGCGTCGGCGCTGGCCCTGTCGGCCTTCTCCGGCGCGTTTGCGGCAGAGGCAAGCAAGGCAAATGTCTATCGTGATTTCACCGATACCGTTGCGCCCGCCAACCAGGACGCCTACGAGGCCGGCGTCAAAGCCTACAACCAGTGCATGAAGGACCACGGGTTCAAGTACACCTGGGGCGCATGGAACCACGAAACCGGAAACGTCTACACCTACTCGTACGTGGCCGGCCCCTACACCTGGGCCGACTTCGACACGATGCACACCACGGGCAAGGCTTGCGACGCAACCTGGCGCAAACAGGCCAACCCGCACCTGAAGGAAGAGATCAGCGCGTTCATGGTCTCGCATGCGGACATGAGTTACATGCCCAAGGACGCCGACAAGGACCCGCCCCCAGCGATGATCGGCGTCGTCTATTTTCATCTCAAGAACGGCCACGACGCACACGAAGCGTTCACGAATGCGGTGAAGAAGATCGCCGCCGCCGCCGAAAAATCCAAATGGTCGGGTCATTTCCAGACCGACGAAATCAACTACGGCGGCGACGGCTCGCCGGATTACATCGTTGTTCTGCCGAACAAGGACTGGGCGGATGTCGGCATGGAAACGAATCCCACGTTGTGGAAGATGATGGAAAACGTGTACGGCAAGACCGAGGCCGCCACAATCCGCAAATCGCTGAACGATTCCATCGAAAAATCGTCCTCGCACATCGACAGCTACAACGCGGACCTGACTTACACCGCGCCGAAATGATTCACGTCGATGCTGTGCTCCGGTCGGGCGGAGCACAGCGTTTTTTTTCCGTTACGGGCATGCGGCTTGATATCCTAGCCGCATGTCCACGAATCCCGCCCCCCGAACCCCCTCTCCGGTCATCGCCTTCATCGGCGGCGGCAACATGGCGCGCAGCCTGATCGGCGGATTGATCCACGACGGCGTGCCCGCCGCGTCCATTGCCGTTTCCGAACCGAATACCGACTTGCGCGACGCCCTGGCGCGGGATTTTTCCGTCGCCGCGCATGCGGACAACGCCGCCGCGGCGAAATCTGCCGACGTGCTGGTGCTCGCGGTCAAGCCGCAGGTGATGAAAGCGGTTTGCACGGACTTGCGGGAAATCGCGCAGGTGCGCAAGCCACTAATCGTGTCGATCGCCGCCGGCATCCGCAGCGGACAACTCGACGCCTGGCTCGGCGGAAACCTCGCCATCGTGCGCTGCATGCCGAACACGCCGGCGTTGATCGGTGCGGGCGCTGCCGGCTTCCATGCGAATGCACGCACCAGCGCCACGCAGAGAGAATTGGCGCGAAACATTCTTTCCGCGGCCGGGCTCGCGGTCTGGATAGACGACGAGGCGCAGATGGATACGGTCACCGCGCTGTCGGGTTCCGGGCCGGCCTACTTCTTCCTGCTCGTCGAAGCGCTGATCGAGGCTGCCGTGGCGCAGGGTCTGCCGCGCGACGCCGCGCAGGAACTCGCCACCCAAACCTGCCTCGGCGCCGGGCGCATGCTGCGCGAGGATGGTGCGGAACCCGCCGAACTGCGCCGTCGCGTGACCTCGCCGAACGGCACCACGCAGGCGGCGCTGGAATCCTTCGCCACAGACGACTTCGCGCGGATCGTGGCACGCGCGGTCGCGGCGGCGACGCGGCGCGGCGGCGAACTTTCGTCCATGTTGGATAAGTGAAATGCCTTACCTGCAAAACGCCGGCGTCTTCCTGATCCAGACCCTGTTCGGCTTCTTCATCGTCGTTTTCCTGCTGCGCATGCTGCTCATCGCCGTGGCCGCGCCGTTCAACGAACCGGTGTGCCGTTTCGTCTGGCAAATCACCAACCGCGTGGCGACGCCGTTGCGCCGCATCGTTCCGCGCTGGCGGCGCCTGGAATTCGCCTCGCTGCTGATCGCCTATCTGCTGGCCCTGCTCGAACTGCTCGTGTTCGTCGCCCTGTTTGGCGCGGCACTGGGCGTTGGCGGGTTGTTGCTGCGCGCCGCCACCGACACGCTGGACTGGATCGTGCTGATCGAACTCGTCGCGATCTTCGGCTACTGCATCCTCAGCTTTATCCCGAGCGCACGCCACGATGCCAATTTCCGCCTGCTCGCGCAGTTCGTCGACCCGGTCGTGCGCCCGTTCCGCAAACTGCTGCCGCCGCTGGGCGGGATGGATTTCTCATGCTGGTTTGCCGCGATCGCGCTGGTGCTGGTGCGCATGCTGGTGGTCGCGCCATTGGCGGATTTCGCTGCGCGGCTTTGACAGCCGCGCAGCGGCACAAGGGTATTTTTCCCCGCGCTTTACGCACGCGTTGACAGGGTCGATGGCCATCTATACAGTCCCGCCAGTTTCGCCCTGCTTTTCGGCAGACGAGCAGCCTTCTGTTCCGCAACCGCAAGGGGATTTGAAATGAATTTACGACGCGTGGTGAATCGTTTCGCACTGGTGCCTTTTGCGGTACTCGGCATGACCTCGCCGGCCTGGGCCGGTTTTTCCGGCACCTTGGCCTATGCGCCCGCCGCCACAACGACAACGTCGACTCCAACGCTGGGTGCGTGGATGCTGTTGCTGCTGGCGTTGTTGCTCGCGGTCGTGGCTTACCGCGTGCTGCGCTCGCGAATCAACGGGCGGCAAATGGGCCTGTTCGCGCTGGCGGGCAGTCTTGTCGCCGGCGGCGCGGCGAGCGGAGACCTGATTCGAGTGGCGCAAGCCGTGCTTCCATCGGTGTCGATGACCAGTGCCACCGGCGGTACGGTGAACCTCGGCCAGGGCATCCAGCAGGTTACGAATGCGACCGCAGTGCCGATGCAAGTTACCAACTTGACGGTCACTGTCAACGGTGGCGCATTTACCAGCCCGGGCGGCAGCTTCACCCCGCAATGCATCGTCGGTACCGTTGTCGCGCCTGCTGGATCGTGCTACCTGAATCTGGTGGTTCTATAGGTTCTGATTTTCGTAAACGGCAACGCTGCCTGAGCCGTTTATCTCGTCACGCCAGCGTCGAATGATTCAGCTTTACCTCAGCACCGCCGTCATTTGCCTGACGGCGGTGTTGTTTCTGGAATCCCTTTTTCCCTTGCGCGCGACGCCCGTGCCCTTGCGGCGCTGGATGCGCAACCTGGGACTGTCAGCGCTGTCCCTCGGCACGATCCTGCTGTCGCCGCTGCTCTTCTGGCTGCTGCTTCGGCTATTGAAAGTGACGCCGGGCGATGGCTGGTTCGCACACTGGAATATCCCGGTCTGGGGCCAGTGGCTGGCGACCTTCCTGATCATGGATGCGATCGCCTATGCCTTGCACCGGCTGTCGCACGCATGGTCCTGGCTTTGGCGCCTGCATGCGGTTCACCATAGCGACATCGAACTCGACGCCACCACCACGCACCGCCACCATCCGCTGGAAGGCCTGGTGGCCGCGTTCGTGACCCTGCCGGTGCTGCTGGTACTGACGCCCCCGCCGCAGGCGGTATTCGCCTACAGCCTGCTGGCATTGGGGGTTAGCACCGTTTCACACGGCAACCTGCGCCTGCCCGTCGCGCTCGACAAGGCACTGCGTCTTCTGGTGGTGACGCCAGCCTTCCATCGTCTTCATCACAGCGCACTGCGCGCGCAAACCGACAGCAACTACGCCACGGTCTTTCCACTGTTCGATTATCTGCTGCGCAGCGCCAGTGCCGTTCCCGACGACGGCGGACGCCGCCTCACGATCGGTTTGGAGACGCAGCGCGACGCGGCAAGCCAGTCGCTGGCAGCGATGCTGCTCGCACCGTTTCGCCGGGGCAACCGCCGCGGCGAGCGCAATCAGGGATAAAGCAGCCGCTTGCTCCAGCGGCCATCGCTTTGTTCGTAGCGGATGCGATCGTGCAGGCGCGCGCGCTGTCCGTACCACAGCTCGATCATGTCCGGCACGAGGCGATAGCCGCCCCAGTGCGGCGGACGCGGCACCGGCTTGTCCGCGAATTCGCGCTCGTATTGCGCGATGCGCGCATCGAGCAAGGCGCGGTCGGCGAGTGACTGCGATTGCAGCGATGCCCAGGCGCCGATCTGGCTGGCGCGTACGCGCGTGGCGAAATAGGCGTCGGATTCGGCGGTAGAGGTTTTTTCCACCACGCCTTCGACCCGCACCTGCACGCCGTCGCGCAGCGTCTTCCAGTGCAGGCACAACGCCGCGTGGCGCTGCTCGCCGAGTTGCGCGGCCTTGGCGCTGTCGTAGTTCGTGTAGAACGCGAAGCCGCGCCCGTCCAGTTCCTTGAGCAGCACGATGCGCGCGGAAACGCGTCCACGCGCATCGCCGGTGGCCAGCGTCATCGCCGTGGGTTCGGGATCGCCGGCAACGCGCGCCGCGTCGATCAGCTCGCGCACCTGCGCGACCGCTTCGGCGAGCAGGCCATCCGCCACAGGCAGCGCTCAGTCGACCAGGAAATTGACGCGCATGTTCACGCGCCATTCGGCGACCGAACCGTCGTCGTTGGTAACCACCTTGAGGTCGTTGATCCAGGCGCCCTTGATGTTCTTCACCGTCTTGCTCGCCTTCTTCAGGCCGCCGCTGACGGCATCCTCGATGCCCTTGGTCGACGACGCGCTCAACTCGATGACTTTCGTGATCTTGTTCATGGCTTGCCTCCGTGGGGAATTGCGCTGCCAGGCAGCCGTCCGAGTGTATCAGGCCGGAACGGCCCGCGACGTGTGCGGCAACCAGCGCAGCCAGATCAGCCAGAACACCAGCGCATCGAGAATGATCAGCGCCTGCCACAAGTAAAGATGGAACCAGTCGAACCACACCGAATTCCATTCGTGCAGATAGAACAGGCTGATGATGCGCACCACGTTCAGGCTCTGGATGGCGAGGAATCCGATCGCCATGCCGGCCAGCTTGTGTTTCCACGGCGACGGAAACGCAAGGATCGCCGACACCAGGATCAGCACCGCCTCCACGCCGTTGCAGCCGGCGACGATCTCGATGCCGCCGCCGCTGCGTGCGCTGAGGATGTCGTTGCCGCGCGCGATCACGCCGTGGTCGAACAGCTGCATGATCCACGCGCTCACATGCGCCACGCCCGCGGTGAACGGCATGATCACGTGCACCTGTACCGGTTGCAGCAATTCGGCGGTGAACAGTACGAGCAGGCAGACGAGAAAAACCACTATGAATCGAATCATGGACGATATAGTACTTGCTCGTCATGCCGGAATGACAGCAGAGGTTTGATAGCATTACCGCATGAATCCCGCTCCCAACCTGTTTTTCGTCGGCCCGATGGGCGCAGGCAAGTCGACGCTCGGCAAGCGCGTGGCCGAAACGCTCGACCTGCCGTTCTTCGACCTCGACCACGAAATTCAGATGCAGTGCGGCGCCGACGTCGCGTTGATCTTCGACATCGAAGGCGAATGCGGATTCCGCCGCCGCGAGAGCGCGATGCTGACCGAGTTCGCCGCGCGCGACGGCATCGTGCTGGCCACCGGCGGCGGCGCGATTCTCGATGCCGGCAACCGCGGCACGCTGCACAAGCGCGGCTTCGTGGTGTTTCTGGAAACCACGGTGGACGAACAACTCGAACGCCTCGCGCGCGACCGCAAGCGCCCGCTGCTCGCCGCGCCGGACCGCCGTGAGCGTCTCGAACAACTCGCCGCCGCGCGCGATCCGCTGTACCGCGAAATTGCCGACCTTACCATTCCCGCCGGCCATCGCGGCAGCACGGCGCAGGTGGCCGAGCGCATCACGGCGCAACTGGCGCAAGCCTGGCGGCGCCCGCCCGAAGGCCGCGCAGCATGAGCGCGAAGGCACGCGAACTCCGCGTCGAGCTTGGCGCGCGCGGCTACCCTATCTTTATCGGTGCTGGCCTGCTCGCCGACTCCGCGCAGTGGCGCGACGCGCTGCCGGGCCGGCACGCGCTCGTCGTCAGCGACGAACACGTGGCGCCGCTGTATTTCGATCGCGTCGGCGCGGGTTTGCACGATCGCACATTCTCGTCTTTGGTCCTTGCCGCCGGCGAGGCTCACAAGACGCTGGATTCCGTCGCGCAAATCTTCGCCGCTCTGGCGGAATTGAAAGCCAGCCGCGACGCCTGCGTGATCGCGCTCGGCGGCGGCGTGATCGGCGACCTCGCCGGTTTCGCCGCGGCCTGCTGGATGCGCGGCATCGCGTTCGTGCAGATGCCGACGACCCTGCTGGCGATGGTCGATTCTTCCGTTGGCGGCAAGACCGGCGTGGATTTGCCGCAGGGCAAGAACCTCGTCGGCGCCTTCCACCAGCCACGCGCCGTCATCACCGACACCGCGACGCTCGCGACCCTGCCCGAGCGCGAACTGCGCGCCGGATTCGCCGAAGTCGTCAAATACGGTGCGCTCGGCGACGCGGATTTTTTCGCGTGGCTGGAACACAACGCCGATGCCCTGCGCGTGCGCGATGCGGACAAGCTCGCCGAGGCGATCGCGCGCTGCTGCACGCAGAAAGCCGCCATCGTCGCGCGCGACGAAACCGAACAAGGCGAGCGCGCCCTGCTCAACTTCGGCCATACATTCGGCCATGCCCTGGAAACCGTGTGCGGCTACGGCAAGCTGCTGCACGGCGAGGCCGTCGCCATCGGCATGTGCCTCGCCGCACAACTGTCGGCGCGATCGGGAATGTCCGCCGATGCCGACAGCGTGCGCCTGCGCGACCTGCTGGCCCGATTCGGCCTGCCGACCGCGATTCCCGCCGGAACCGACCCCGGCGCCGTCCTCGCCGCCATGCGTCTGGACAAGAAGAACGCGAGCGGCCGCCTGCGCCTGATCCTGTGGCGCGGCGTGGGCCGTGCGGAAATCGCCGAAAACGTCGACGAAACCGCAATCCGCGGTGTCCTGGCTGCATAAGCTAAAATGCCGCCATGCGCCTGTACATGCAGACCAAGCCCATCGCCGCGGAACCGCCGCGTTATTACCAGATCGGCCTGCAGCAAGACCTGCTCGGCGGCTGGACGCTGACGCGCGAATGGGGCCAGCCCGGCGGGCGCACCAGCCTGAAACGCGAGGTGTATCTGGAGCGCGACGATGCACTCGCCGCGTTCGAGCACGTGCGCGACGCGCAACTCAAGCGCGGCTTCCACATCATGTTCAGCCAGGGGCAGGATTCGCCATATGTCGCGGCATGAATTTTCCATCGTTGCGATAACCGTATTGCTTGGACTGGCTGCATCGGCGCATGCCGAGCCCTCCTCCGACTACGGCAAGGTCGACACCTTCCAGCCTGGTAAAAAGTATAACTGTGTACCGACGGCCGATCGCAAGGGCTGGGACTGCAGTACCACCGGCAAAGCCGAGGTTCCGCCCGCGCCGGCACCCGCGCAGACTCCCGTCGTGGCGCCGGAACCCGCTCCCGCACCTGCGCACGAGGCGGCTCCGGCCACACCGGCGGCACAACCGACCCCGCACGCCAGCGCTTTGCCCGGCTACCTGACCAATGCCGGCGCGAATGAATCCATGCAGCCAATGTCCGCCGCGCCCGCGCCCAAGCCGGTACCGAAACCGCGCGTCAAGGGTCCACAAGTGCCGGCGCAGGCACCTTCCACACCCGCCGCGAATCCGCCGCCCGCAGCGGCGAAAGTCGTCGCACCAATACCGAAACCCGCTCCCGCCGTGGCAGCATCACCCATCGAGGCGGGACAGGATTTTCTTGCCCTTCCCGCCGCCCAGTACGTGATCGAACTCGCGCACGCGGACAGCGCGACGGGGCTGAATGCTGCGCGCGCCGCCGCACATCCGGCGCACGGCGAAGTATACGAATTGCATTTGTCGCAAAATGGCAGCGCGTCGTGGCTGCTGCTGTGGGGTCCGTTCGCAGACCTGCCAGCCGCGCGCGCCGCCCGCGACGAATTCGCCGCGCAGGGCGCGACGCCCGGCTGGCCGCGGCGCATCGGACCGCTGCAAGCTGAAATGCGGCGCACGGAACCCTAGGAATCGCATGTCTGATCACCGCTTCCTGCGTGCCCTCGCGCGCCAGCCCGTCGACCGCACGCCGGTGTGGATCATGCGCCAGGCCGGACGCTACCTGCCTGAGTACCGCGCCACGCGCGCGCGCGCCGGCAGCTTCGTCAACCTGTGCAAGACGCCGGAACTCGCCTGCGAAGTGACGCTGCAACCGCTGGCACGCTATCCACTGGACGCGGCCATCCTGTTTTCCGACATCCTCACCATTCCCGACGCGATGGGCCTGGGCTTGTCGGTCGAGGAAAAAGTCGGCCCGCGTTTCGCGCGTACCGTGCGCACGCACGCCGACATCGCCGCGCTCGGCGTGCC
>DATIOA010000012.1:0-11453 GCA_035473575.1 Rudaea sp.
GCCGGCGGGCGGCGCGAGCGGCACGCAACGCGCGGCATCGTAAACGATGTCGTCGTAGATCTCGTCGCTGAGCAACACCGGCCGGTGGCGCTGCGCGATGCGCGCCAGCGCGGCGATGAGTTCTTGCGGATACACCGCACCGGTCGGATTGTTCGGATTGATCACGACCAGGGCGCGTGTGCGCGGCGTGATCAGGGTCTCGATCTCGTCGGGATCGGGAAGATGCCCGCGCGCGGCCGGACAGGTGTAGTAGCGCGCGTTGCCGCCGTTGAGCGCGACGGCGGCGCTCCACAGCGGATAGTCGGGACTCGGCAGCAGGACTTCGTCGCCGGCGTCGAGCAGGGCGCGCAGGCTCATGTCGATGAGTTCGCTCACGCCGTTGCCGACGAAGACATTCGCGGCGGATGCGTTGTGCGCGCCACGCGCCAGTTCACGCGCGGCGATCGCTTCGCGCGCGGGCAGCAATCCTTGCTGCGGGCAGTAGGCCTCGCTGTCGGCCACATGTTCGGCGACGGCGCGGCGCAGGTGCTCGGGCGCGGCGAAACCGAAGCGTCCGGGATTGCCGATGTTCAGGTGCACGATGTCGCGCCCGGCGGATTCGAGTTCGCGCGCGCGCCGCGACAGCTCGCCGCGGATGTCGTAACGCACTTGTGCCAGCCGCGGATTGGCGCGGACTGGCGGGTGGGGCAGGGGCACGGACATGATCGGGGCAGGAAATTGTTGTAGCGCAGCATGCTAACGCAATCGCCCGCGAATTCAAGGAATGCGCGCCGGGCAGGCTAAAATGGCGGCATGCCATCGACCGACGAATTCGCCCGCCTCAAAGCCATCGGCTGGCGCGGCGACGCCGCGGATGTGCCGGCCGGAAAACGCCTCGCGCGCGTCATCGCCCAGCATCGCAACGGTTATCGCGTGCACGACGGGGCGACCGAATTCGCCGCGCAGCCGGCGCCGCGTTTCCTGCGCCGCGACGTCGATCCGGCCGAACGTCCGGCAGTCGGGGATTTCGTCGTGCTCACCAGCGCGGCGCCGCCGACGATCGAGGAGATCCTGCCGCGGCGCAGCCTGCTCGAACGCGCCGCCGCCGGTGAGCGTCATCGGCGCCAGGTCATCGCCGCGAATGTGGACACCGTGTTCGTGCTGATGGGCCTGGACGGCGACTTCAATCCGCGCCGCATCGAACGCTACCTCGTGCTCATCGACGGCAGCGGCGCGCGGCCGGTGGTCGTGTTGACGAAAATCGACAAAGTGGAAAATGCCGCATCCGCCGCGATGCGCGCGGAATTGCACGCGGCGATCCCGCATGTCGAGACGCTGGCGATCAACGCCAAGGACGCGGCCAGCGTCGCGCCGCTGCTGGAGTACCTGCAAGCCGGCGATACCGCCGTGCTGGTCGGCTCGTCCGGCGCCGGCAAATCGACGCTGACGAACACCCTGCTCGGCGTCGAGCGTCACGCCACCGCCGCCGTGCGCGGCCACGACAGCCGCGGCCGGCACACCACCACGCACCGCGCGTTGGTACAATTGCCCAGCGGCGGCTGCCTGATCGACACGCCGGGCATGCGCGAGATCAAGTTCACCGGCGACGAGGAACTCGGCGCGGCGGCGAATTTCTCCGACATCGAGACGCTGGCGCTGGATTGCCGCTTCGGCGATTGCGCGCACATCAGCGAACCCGGTTGCGCGGTGCGCGCGGCATTGGAATCCGGCGCGCTGGACGCGGCGCGCTGGCAGGCCTGGCTGAAATTGCGCGACGAACTGGCCGCAGCCGGCGACGCGCTCGAAGCGCAGCTCAAGCGCAAATCCGCCGCGCGCGTGGCGAACAAGGCGTTGGGCAAGCGCCTGGCGGAGAAATATCGGCGCAGTTGATGGGCTTGGCTAACGCGCCAGCGCGATGGCACACGGGAATTTACGGGCACGATGAACGACTCGACCATCCAACATGCGCCGCAAGACGGTGACCGTCTCGCCGGACTGACGCCAGCCAGCGTACGTCTGGTGCAGTCCGGAACGCGCGCGCTGCAGGCGCAGCAGGCTCCGGTCGCCGAGCGCGAACTGCGCGTCGCGTTGCAGCAGGCTCCCGCGCATCCGGAAGTCGAGCGCCTGCTTGCGCTGGCCCTGCGCGCGCAGGGCAAGAATGCCGAGGCACTCGAACTGTTGCGCCAGGCCGCGCAACGCTGGCCCGCAGACGTGCTGGTGCAAAACGGCCTGGGTACCGCGCTGGATGCCTGTGGCGAACGCGAGGCGGCGATTGCCGCGTTCCGCTGCGCCTGCGCACTGGCTCCGCAAGCGGCGCCGTTGTGGGCGAACCTGGGCAAGACCTTGTGCGATTACGGTCTGTTCGAAGAAGCGGTGCCGGTGTTGGAACGCGTTGCCGCGATGACCGATCACGCGGCGAGCAAGATTCGCCTGGCCCACGCGCTGCGCGCGCTGGGACGCATCGACGATGCCGAACGCCTGCTGCGCGCGATGCTCGAGCGCGATCCGGCCGATAGCCAGGTCTGGCTGGCCCTGGCCGGATTGAAAACCCGGCCGTTGAGTGCGCACGACATCGCTGCGGTCGAAGTGCTGCTGCAGCGGCAGAACCTCAAGCTCGGGGAGCGCATCTCGCTGCAATTCACCCTGGCCAAGGCGTACGACGACCACGGCCGCTATGCGGACGCGTTCGCGCAATACACGCAAGGCAATGCGGGTACCCGGCAACTGCATCCCTGGCAGGCCGCCTATTTCAGCCGCTTCGTCGACGACGTCATCCGGATCTTTGCGCAGCCCACTGCCAGCGCGCCCGCCGGCCTGGGCGAAGAAGTGATTTTCATCGTCAGCCTGCCGCGGTCCGGATCGAGCCTGACCGAACAGATCCTCGCTTCGCATCCGCTGATCGACGGTGGTGGCGAACTCGATGCCACCACGACCGTGATCGAAGCCGAATCGACGCGACGGCAAAAACCCTTTCCGCTCTGGGTGCCGGAGGCCACGCCCGCCGACTGGCAGCGCATGGGCCGTCACTATCTCGATGTGACGAAACGCTGGCAGCGTCCGGGCATGCGCTTCACCGACAAGCTGCCGGGCAACTGGTCGCGGGTGGGACTCATCATGGCGATGCTGCCCGGCGCGCGCGTGATCGATTGCCGGCGCGCTCCGGTGGAATCGTGTTTTTCCTGTTTTCGCACTTTGTTCAGTCAGGCCAACCAGCCGTTCAGCTACGACCTCGACGACATCGCCGCGTACTGGCGCGATTACGACCGCGCCAGCCGGCATTGGCAGAGGTTGTATCCGGCACGCTATCGCGTGCAGCAATACGAAACCCTGGTTGCCGAACCGGAGCCGCAGATCCGGCAATTGCTGGATTTTTGCGGCGTGCCGTTCGATCCCGCCTGCCTGCGTCATCACGAGACCGCGCGCAGCGTGCGCACCGCGAGCGCTGCGCAGGTGCGCGAGCCGATTCGTCGCGACACCGCGCGCGCGGACAAGTACGGCGCCCTGCTTGATCCGCTGCGCGCCGCGCTCGGTTTGCCGGCGTTCGCGGCGTTGTTGCGCGGATGATTCCCGCCCGGGAACACGGAGAACCGATCGCGATGCTCACGTCACAACAACGCCACGCCGGCCTGTCCGCCGACCTGGCCCAACGTGCGCGCGGCATCGAACGGGCGTTGGAGCAAGGGCGCGTGGCTGAAGCCGAGCGCGCGACCATCGCGGCAATGGCGTTGGCGCCGCGGCATCCGGAGATATTGCGCCTGTTTGGCATGATCCAGTTCCAGCGCGGTCAATTCGCCGCCGCCATCGATACGCTGTCTCAGGCACTCGCGCAGCGTGCGGACGACCCGATGATCTACAACGCATTGGGCGGCGCCTACGAGCGGATCGGCGATGCCGGTCGTTCGCGCGAAGCGCTGCGGCGCGCCTGCGAACTCGGTCCGGACCTGGCGACGTGCTGGTTCAACTATGCGCGACGCCTGCTTGCCGATGGCGATGCCGCGGCGGCCGTTCCGGCGCTGCAGCGCGTCGTCGCGCTGCAGCCGGGGCATGTTACTGCGCGCGGCATGCTTGCCGAGGTCCTGCGTGCCGACGGTCGTTTCGCCGAAGCCGAAGCGCAGTTGCGCGGCATCGTCGAGGCCGCCCCGACCCGCGCCGGATCGGCCTGGTGGAACCTGGCCATGTTCAAGCCGATGCCATTGACGCCGCGCGACATCGCAACCATGCAGCGCATCCTGAAGCGTACCGACCTCGCCGAGAGCGATCGCATCGCAACGGGCTTCGCGCTGGCGATGGCGCAGGAGCATGCCGGCGACTATGCCGCCGCATTCGCGCAGATGCGTCGCGGCCATGCGCTCGCCGCGCGCACGCAGAAATACGCCGCCGCCGAGTTTGACCGGCATCTGGACGATATCCTCGCCGCATTCGCCACGCCGGCGGCGGGAGCCGACGCGGCCCAGGGCAGCGAAACCATTTTCATTGCCAGCCTGCCGCGTTCGGGCTCGACCTTGACGGAACAGATACTGGCTTCGCATTCGCAGGTGGAAGGCACCAGCGAACTGCACGATCTCGGCCAGGTCCTGATGGACGAGTGCGACCGCCTGCAGCGGCCGTTCATCGAATGGGTGCGTTCGCACACGCCGGGGCAATGGCGCGCGCTCGGACAAACCTACCTGGAACGCACGCGGCGCTGGCGGCAGCGGCGCCCGCGTTTCACCGACAAGATGCCGGCCAATTGGATGTACGTCGGCGCGATCCTGGCGATGCTGCCGCAGGCGCGCGTGGTGGTCTGCCGGCGCGATGCGCTGGAAACCTGCCTGGGCTGCTACCGCTACATCTTCACCCAGCATCCCTACACCCATGATTTCGATGACCTGGCCAGCCATTGGCGCGCGTTCGACCGCGCGACCCGGCATTGGCAGGCGCTGTATCCCGATCGCGTGTATGTACAGGAATACGAAACGCTCGTTGCCGATCCGGATGTCCGCATCCGCGCGCTGCTGGATTTCTGCGGCCTGCCGTTCGAAGAAAATTGCCTGAACTTCCACACGACCGAACGCCGCGTCGTGACGCCGAGCGCGGCGCAGGTGCGCGAGCCGATCCGCCGCGACACCGCGCGCGCGGACAAGTACGGCGCACTGCTCGATCCATTGCGTGCCGCGCTGGGATTGCCGCCTTTCCACCCATGACCGCGATCGGGAGAAGACCATGAACCGGGACGAACGCCTGGCCGCGCTGCCAGCGCAGGCGCGCGAATTGCTGCGCCAGTCCGCCCAGGCCCTGCAACAAGGCGAACGCGCGCACGCACTGCAATTCGCGCAGCAAGTGGTGCGGGCACATCCCGACCACGCGGACGCGCTGCGCCAACTCGCATCGGCGCTCGCCGCGAATGGCCACGCGCAGGAGGCGCTGGCCGTCATCGATCCGGTCGTGGCCCGGCATCCCGACGATCCGGAGCTGCTGAACACGCAGGCGATCGTGCTCGAAACCGCGGGCCAGAACGAACGCGCGCTCACCGCGTTTCGGCGTGTCAGCGAATTGCAGCCTTCCTCCGCCGTCCACGCCTACAACCTGGGCCGCGCGCTGAGCAATCGCGGCGACAGCGCCGGCAGCCTGGTCGAGCTCGAACGCACGCTGGCCATCGATCCCGAGCATCGCAACGCGCGGGCCACGCTGGCCGAGGTACTGCGCCGCCTCGGCCGCACCGAGGAAGCGGTGACGCACTTGCGCGTCCTGCTCGGGCGCGACCCGGATGACGTCAAGGCATGGTCGGCGCTCGCCGCCCTCAATGTCACCCGATTCGATGCGGCCGACATCGCGACCATGGAACGCCTGCGCACGCGCCCTGGCCTCGACGCCGATCAACAGGCAATGCTCGCCTACGGCCTGGGCAAGGCTTATGCGGCAGACGCGCGCTACGACAAAGCGTATGCCGCCTACGGTCAGCTCAAGGCGATGGTGCGTGCGCGCGTTCCATGGAATGCCGCCGCGCATGCGGCCGCCGTGGATGCCATCCTCGCCGCGTTTTCGCACGCCGCACCGGACGTAGCGCAGAACAGCCGCGGTCACGGCATGATTTTCATCGTCAGCCTGCCGCGTTCGGGTTCGACGCTGACCGAGCAGATTCTCGCCGCGCATCCGCAGGTGGATGCAGGCGAGGAACGTACCGATCTATTCGATACGATCATCGCGGAGAACCAGCGCCGCGGCCAGCCGGTGGAAACATGGGCCGGACTGGCCACGCCGGATGACTGGCGTCGCCTCGGTGAGGAATACCTGGAACGCGCACAAGCCTGGCGCGGCGGCGGCAGTCATGCGACCGACAAGGCGCTCGGCAACTGGCTCTGGATCGGCGCGCTGTTCGCCATGCTGCCGGGCGCGCGCGTAATCGACTGCCGGCGCGACCCGCTGGAAACCGCGTGGTCGTGCTTCACCCACTTGTTCAAGATCGGCACGCAGAGTTTCAGCCACGACTTCGCCTCGATCGCCGCCTATGCGCGCGACCACGAACGCGCCATGCGCCACTGGCTCGCCTTGTATCCGCAACGCATCCGCACGCAACGCTACGAGGCGCTGGTGGCCGATCCGGAAACGCAGATCCGCGAGTTGCTGGATTTCTGCGGCCTGCCGTTCGACCCGGCCTGCCTGCGCCCGCACGAGGTCAAGCGCAGCATCCGCACCGCGAGCGCCTCGCAGGTGCGCGAACCGATCCGCCGCGACACCGCGCGCGCGGATAAGTACGGCGCCCTGCTCGATCCGCTGCGCAAGGAACTCGGATTGCCCCCATTCGTTGCCTAGCGCGCTGCGTTATAGTCCGCGCATGGCCGATTCGCCGGCGTCGCTCGAACGCATCGCGGAACTGGACCGCCGCCTCGTCGCGGCGGTGAAAGGCATCAAGCTGCTCGCCGCGCTGAGCTGGCCGGCAAGTGCACAGGAAGCGTTTCTCGCCGGCTGGCACGCGAAGAACCCGCAACTGCCGAAGGTGGCTTACGCGCCATCCGATTTCTCGCGCACGCGCGAGGAACTCGAGGCGATCTTCCTCGCCGCCGACGCGGGCCATCCGCTCGGCGACTACCTGCGCCGCTGCGTGCAGTCCTGGCGCATCGCCACTGAATTGCTGGACGCCGCGGGCACCGCCGCCGCAACGGCGCATTCGATCAATTTGTTTGGCCGTCCGAACGAGCGCCTGCCGGGCGGTACCGTCAGCACGCTCGATGCCGCGCGCCATTTCATCGAGCTGGCGGACGAACTCGGCGGTGAACTTGCCACGCACGAGGCCGATTACTGCATTCCGGCCAGCGTGTTGCGCGCGGAATTGCAGCAGCGCCTGGACGATTTCTTCGGCGCCGGCACGATCCGCGTGGAAACCGATCCCGACCTCATCGCCAAGGCTGCGGCGGGCGCCACCCGCATCCGCCTGCGCGCGGCGACGTGTTTTTCCGAATACGACAAGCACCAGTTGCTCGAGCACGAGGCGTTCGTGCATTCGCTGACCGCGCTCAACGGGCGCGCGCAGCCGATGCTGGGTTCGTTCGCGACGAACTCGCCGCGCATCACCGCCACGCAGGAAGGCCTTGCGGTCTACGCCGAACTCATCTCCGGCTCGATGGACATCGGCCGCATGAAGCGCATCTCCTTGCGCATCCTCGCCATCGACAAGGCGCTGGTCGGTGCGGATTTCATCGAGGTGTTCAAGTTCTTTCTCGAATCCGGCCAGACCGAGGTCGACAGTTTCGCCTCGGCCGCGCGCGTGTTCCGCGGCGTGCCGCCGACGGGCGGCAGCGCGTTCACCAAGGACGCGGTCTACCTGCACGGCCTGTTGTCCGTGCACACGTTCTTCCGCTGGGCGCTGAAGAACAAGAAGCTGCAATGGTGCCGCAACCTGTTCGCCGGCAAGATGGCGCTGCACGACGTGATCGCGCTGGCACCGTGGTTCGAGTCCGGCTTCATCGCGGCGCCGCAATACCTGCCACCGTGGATGCAGCGCGCCAATGGCCTGGCCGGTACGCTCGCGTTTTCCCTGTTCGCCAACAAGATCCGGCTCGACCACGTCGAGGCGGAAGATCTCGTCCTGGGCATGTGAGGATCGCACGATGAAAACGCTATCGCTTGCGCTGGTTCTGACGTTGCTTGCGCCGTCCGCCAACGCCGCCACGACCGACGCACAACGCGTGCAAGGCGTATTGCCGCAGATCACCGCCTGGCGGCGCGACATCCACCAGCATCCGGAGCTGAGCAATCGCGAGGCGCGCACATCCGCGCTGGTCGCGGCCGAGTTGAAGAAGCTCGGCTATACGGTGCGCACCGGCCTCGCGCACACTGGCGTCACCGGCGTGCTCATCGGCGGCAAGCCGGGTCCCAGGCTCGCGATCCGCGCCGACATGGACGCGTTGCCGGTGACCGAACAGGTCGACCTACCGTTCGCCTCGAAGGCAACCGGCGAGTACCAGGGCAAGACCGTCGGCGTCATGCACGCCTGCGGCCACGATGCGCACACCGCGATGTTGCTGGGCCTGGCGGAGATCTTCGCGGGCATGAAAAAGGACTTGCCCGGGCAAATCATGCTGATCTTCCAGCCCGCCGAGGAAGGCGTACCCCAAGGCGAGACCGGCGGCGCGCCGCAGATGGTCAAGGATGGCGTGTTCGCGGATTTCAAGCCGGACGCCATCTTCGGCATGCACGTGGTCAGCTCGATGAACGTTGGCACGGTCGGCGTGCGTGCGGGCGGCGCGATGGCGAGTTCCGACACGTTCCGCATCGTCGTGCACGGGCGCCAGAGCCACGGCGCGCTGCCGTGGAAGGGCATCGATCCGATCGTGACCGCCGCGCAGATCGTGGTGGACGCGCAGACCATCGTCAGCCGCCAGCTCGACATCGGATCCAATCCAGCCGTGGTCACGTTCGGCGTCTTCAATGGCGGCCAGCGCTTCAACATCGTGCCCGATTCGGCCGAACTGCAGGGCACCGTGCGCACCTTCGACGAGGGCATGCGCAAGCAGGCGCTGGCTTCGTTGCGCAACATCGCCGAGCACGTCGCCGCGGCCAATGGCGCGACCGTGGAAACGCAAATCCCGTTGTCGGCCGACAGCAGTAATCCGGTCAATTACAACGATCCGGCGCTGACCGCGCGCGTGCGCGCAAGTCTGGAGGCCGCCATTGGCAAGGAACACGTCATCGAATCCCCACGCTGGACCGCATCTGAGGACTTTCCCTATCTCCCACTCGGTGCGAAAACGCCGTCGGTGTACTTTTTCGTGGGTGCCACGCCGCAGGGGCAGGACGCCGCGACCGCGCCGACCAACCATTCGCCGAAGTTTTTCCTCGACGAAGGGGCGCTAAAGATCGGCAGCGAGGCCATGTTGCAGGCGGCGCTGGATTACCTGGGACATCCCGCCGCCGATTGACGCAACGCGCGCTGTGCTAAGCTCGCAAACCCGCATGGGACGCGGGATTGCGAGCGTTATGCCATGTCCACCGCCGACGATCTGAAGCAAGCCGCCCTCGACTACCACCGGCGCAATCCGCCGGGCAAGATCCGCATATCGCCGACCAAACCGCTGGTGACGCAACGCGACCTGGCGCTCGCGTATTCGCCGGGCGTGGCGGCGGCTTGCGACGCGATCGTCGCGGATCCCGCCGAAGTCTCCACGCTCACCGCGCGCGGCAACCTCGTCGCCGTGATCACGAACGGCACGGCCGTTCTGGGCCTGGGCAACATCGGCCCGCTCGCGGCCAAGCCCGTCATGGAAGGCAAGGGCGTGCTGTTCCAGAAATTCGCCGGCATCGACGTGTTCGATATCGAGGTCGCCGAGTGCGACCCGGACAAGCTCGTCGACATCATCGCCGCGCTGGAGCCGACGTTCGGCGGCATCAACCTTGAGGACATCAAGGCGCCGGAATGCTTCACCGTCGAGCGCAAGCTGCGCGAGCGCGTGAAGATTCCGGTGTTCCACGACGACCAGCACGGCACCTCGATCATCGTCGGCGCGGCCGTGATCAACGCGCTCGCGGTGGTCGGCAAGAAGATCGGCGAGGTGAAGATCGCCTCGACGGGCGCCGGCGCCGCCGGCATCGCCTGCCTGGACATGCTCGTGCAGCTCGGCGTCAAACCCGAAAACATCCTCGTCGTCGACCGTGTTGGCGTGCTCTACAAGGGGCGCGCGAACGACATGGATCCGGCCAAGCAGCGCTATGCGCGCGACACGAAGGCGCGCACGCTGGCCGACATCGTCAAGGACGCCGACATCTTTCTGGGACTTTCGGCCGCCGGCGTGCTCAGCGGCGAGATGGTCAAGACCATGGCGGCGCGTCCGATCATCCTCGCACTCGCCAATCCGACGCCGGAAATCCTGCCCGAGATCGCGCGTGCGGCACGACCCGACGCGATCATCGCAACCGGCCGCTCGGATTATCCGAACCAGGTCAACAACGCACTGTGCTTCCCGTACATTTTTCGCGGCGCGCTGGATGTCGGCGCCACCACGATCAACGAGGCTATGAAGGTCGCCTGCGTGCATGCGATCGCGGAGCTCGCGCGGCGCGAGATTTCCGACGTTGCCGCGCGTGCCTACGGCGATCGCCTGATGTCGTTCGGGCCCGATTACCTGATCCCGCAGCCGTTCGATCCGCGCCTGCTCGTATCGCTCGCGCCCGCGGTCGCCAAGGCGGCCATGGATTCGGGCGTGGCGACGCGGCCGATGACCGACTTGAACGCGTATCGCGAACGCCTGTCGCAGTTCGTCTACCGCACCGGGATGGTGATGAAGCCCGTGTTCGAGCGCGCCAAGGCCGACGTCAAGCGCGTCGTCTACGCCGAAGGCGAGGAAGACACCATCCTGCGCGCGGTGCAAACCGTGGTCGACGAAGGCCTGGCCAAGCCCATCCTGATCGGGCGGCCCGCGGTGATCGAAAAGCGCATCGCGCGGCTCGGCTTGCGCATCCGCGCGGGCGAGCATTTCGACCTGACCAACATCGACGACGATCCGCGTTACAACGATTATTGGGGCCTGTACCTGAGACTGACCGAACGTTGCGGCATCACGCCGCCGCTGGCCAAGGCGCTGGTGCGCTCGCGCCCGACCCTGATCGCGGCGCTGATGGTCGCGCGCGGCGAGGCGGACGCGATGATCTGCGGCATCGTCGGCCGCTACACGCGCCAGCTGCGCCACATCATGGACGTGCTGCCGCTCGATCCCGGCGTATCCGCGCCGGCGGCGATGACCGCGGTGCAGAACGACCGCGGCACCTGGTTCTTCGTCGACACACACGTGCAATACGAGCCATCCGCCGAGCAAATCGCCGAAGCGACCTTGCAGGCGGTGCTGCGCCTGAAATTGTTCGGCATCGCGCCGCGCGTGGCATTGCTGTCGCACTCGAATTTCGGCAGCCACGATAATGCCAGCGCACGCAAGATGCGTCGGGTGCTGGAGCTGGTGCGAGCCAAGGATCCGCAACTGGAAATCGACGGCGAGATGCAGGCC
>DATIOA010000013.1:0-5916 GCA_035473575.1 Rudaea sp.
GGTAGAAATCATGCGCACGTGGGTCGCGCGTGCCTTCGACCACCAGCGGGCGGTTGTCGCCGCTTGCCAGCTTCACCTGGAGTTTGTCCACGACAGTCTTCGAGATTTCGTCCTCGACGGCGAAGATGCTGGTCAGCTTGCGATCGTACTTTTCCGACCAGCGGTGATAGCCGCTGGCGGTGTCGATCAATTGCACGGTGATGCGTACCTCGTCGCCGGAGGTCTGTACGCTGCCTTCGAGCACGGTGGAAACATCGAGCTCCTGTCCGACCTTGCGCAGGTCTTCGTTCTTGCCCTTGAACGCGAATGCCGAGGTGCGCGCGGCAACTTTCAGGTCCGGCACCTGTGCCAGTGCGTTGAGGATTTCCTCGGTGATGCCGTCGCTGAAGTAATCGTTCTTCGGATCGCCGCTCATGTTGAGGAAGGGCAATACCGCGATGGACTTGCCGGGGGCCGCATGCACGACCCGCGCAGCAGCGGCCTTCTCGTCCGTATGCAGGACGAAAGTGTTCGCAAGCAGCAGCACGACAGCAACCGACAGGAGCGCGATCGTCCAGCGTTCGAGCTTCTTGCCGGTTTCGCGCATGATCGAAGCGCTTTCCCCGGCCTCGCTCTCGCGCTGGATTCCGTGCGGCGTCCATTCGTAGAACCACGAGAACGCCATCGCGAACGGGAACCCGACCATCGCCGCGACCACGAACCAGCGCACCACCCAGGTCGGGAAATCGAAAACGGGCAGCAATTGCGCCACGCCCTGCGACAGCGCCCATGCGGCAGCGACGTACAGCGTCGCCGCGCGCAGCACGTTGCGGCGCTTGAGTTCGGCGAGGAAGGAGGGCTTGCTCATGGCTTCGGCCCAGAAGGCGGCGGCGCGGTGGCAGCGCCGGCAGCCAGCTTCTGGAACTCCGGATCGTCGCGCAAGCGGTCGAAGTCCGGGTCCAGGCGCAGGAAGGCGGGCGTGACCGGCGGCATCAGTCCTCCGTAGTGGACGCCCAACAGGTAGCGTATTCCGGCGATGGCCTCGGGCTTGTGGCCCAAGCGTGCGAACACGCGCGCGCGGTATTCCCTGATTACGTCGTCATTCGTGGCATCCTTTGCTTCGGGCTGCGTTGCCTGCCTTTGTTGCATCGCGGCCAACGCCGAAGTCCCATCGCCGAGGCCTACCCGCGCATAGGTGAGAACACCGAACGCCCAGTTGTTGTCGGGCTCGCGTTCGACCAAGGGCTGCATCAGCTCGCGCGCACGCTGGTAACTTGCGATCGCCGCGGCGTGATCGCCATTCAATTGCTGCAGGTCGCCGAGGTCCACATAGCCAAAGCCGACTTCGATCGGCGGCGTATTGGCATCGGCCCGCTGCAGCAGACCCGTCAACCACGCGATCGCCGGCCCGGGACGGCGTTGCATGCGCGCGAGCACGACGTACTGATGGCACTGGTCCGACAGCGTCGCGGGCAACTTGTCGAGCGCCTGCGCCGCGCGCACGAGGTCGCCTTGCGCCAGATAGACGTCGCCCTGCAACTGGCGCGTTTCCTCGTCGCCAGGCACCAGCGCCAGTGCGCGATCCGCGGCCGCGAGCGCCGCCTCGAAGCGGCGTTCGTTGGTCATGCTGACAGCGATGTCACGGTAGATGCTGGCGTTCAACGGATCGAGCCGGAGCGCCTGTTGCTGGAGGTCGTCGGCTTGCTCCCAGTTCCCCAAGCGCCGGATCGTGCTGGCGAGCACACGCAGGGTGCCGACATCGTTGGGCCAGCGCGTGTGCAGATCCTCGAGACGCTTGCGGGCCTCACCGAGGTCGACCTGCACGAAGGCGAGGTAGACGGCGCGGGCAGAGAGCGTATCGAGAGCATCCGGTTGCAGGCGTTCGGCGGTTTCCAGCGCGCGCAGGCATTCGGCGCGCCGTTCCGGCGTGGCGTCCCAGCGGATATATATCATCAGTGAATCCAGTCTCGCCAATGTCGCCCACGCCTGTGCGAAGTCCGGATCGGCCTTCACGGCGTCCTGGAGTGCGTGCAGTGCCGGAACGAAATCGGCGTCGGAAAATCCCCTCTGGCTCAAGGCGACGCCACGCAGGTAGGCATCGAGCGCCGCGCCGTTGCGCGTCGGCACTGCGGCCACTTCGCGTTCCGAATCGCCGCTCAGTGCCGCGCCGAGGTGATCGGCAATCGTGCCGGCGACTTCGCCTTGCACAGTGAACACGTCGTCGAGGGTGCGGTCGTAGGTATCGCTCCACAGGTGCGAGTCGCCCTTGGCCTGGATCAGCTGCACGTTGATGCGCACCTTGTTGCCGACGCGCTGCACGCTGCCTTCGAGGATGTTGGCGACGCCGAGCTTCGCGGCGATCTCGGGCAGGTTTTCCGGGTGGCTCGCGAATGGCAGCGTCGAGGTGCGCGAAATCACCCGCAGCGTGCCGATCTTGGACAGCCGCGTGAGGATCTCGTCCTGCATGCCGGCGGCGAAGTAGGCGTTGTCCTTGTTCGAGGAGAGATTCTCGAACGGCAACACGGCGATGGATTTGTCCGAAACGGGAGCATCGGCAACGGACGGCGGCTTCGACGCGGTGGCGCTAGCGGGTGTAACTGGTGCCCCCGTTGTGGTCGGCGCCACGCGCCACAACAAACCGCCGCCGATGGCGAGCAGCAAGGCAAGTATCACGAGTTCCGTGCTGCTGATCTTCTGCGCGCCACGCTCGCCGTGGTACCAGGCGAGCACCAGTGTCACGAAGAATCCGATCGCGAGTGCAAGGATCAAGAGGCGTTCGAACGAATCGGGCCACGCGAATTTTTGCGCGACGATATCCACGCCCTGCAACACAGCGAACGCAGCGGCGACATACGCCAGTGCCCATTGCACCAGCTTGCGTTGCTTGAGGCGGGTGAAGAAATCGGTCATCGGGTCATTTCGCCAGATGAGCACGCGCCTCGGCCAGTTCTGGCAGGTCCGCATCCGCGGCATGCCAGTTGGCCAGCAGTTGGCGATACGTCGCGGCAGCGGCAGCGGAATCGTGCGCGGCGGATTGCGCCCACGCGAGTCCAAGCAGATTCAGGCTGCGATTCGGGGCCCTCTTCAGCGCGGCCTGAAACTCCACCACCGCCTGCGCGGGCTGGCCAGCCTGCAGCAACTGCCTGCCGAGCAGCTCGCGCGGCGGCTTGAACGGCACCGGCGGGCCAAAATCGAAGGCCATCGAATCGTAGCGCTGCGCCGCTGCGCGAATTGCCGCAAGACCCTCTTCCACGTTCTTCTGGCCGATCAGCAACATGCCACGCAAGGCGTCGTCCATCACCGCGAGGTAACCCGGCAATTGCGGATCGTCTTCCGACGTGGGCGTCTTTTCGCGCCATGCATGCAGGTCGGCCGACGCCTTGCGCGCTTGCTCGATGTCGCCACGCCTGACCGCCGCGTAGCCTAGCGCAAAATCGTTCCACGCCGCCTGCGCACCGAGGCCGGTCACGTCCACAGCGAGCCGGGTTGCGTCGCTGTTCCAGTCGCGTGCTTCGATCACCGCAATCCCGCGCATGGTCACCAGCGATCCGCGCAGGTGTTTGGCGACTTGTTCGGGCGAGCCGTGTTCGGCGTGCAACTGCTGCGCGTGTTCCTGCGCCCATGCTATGCCGAGCGGCAGCGTCTTGACGCAAGCCGCCAACGTGCGAAGCGCGTCCGCATGTCGGCCAAGCTGGAAATACGCGTACTCCAGCCACTCGTCGTAATGGCCGCAATCGACTTCAGGTTTCCCCGCAGCGCGCGCCTGCGCGTTCACCACGCGCATCGCGTTGACGTTGGCGGTGACCACGTCGTCCCACATGCCCAGCGCCATGAAGATGTGCGAAGTCATGTGCTGGGCGTGACCGGCATCCGGCGCGATCTTCGACAAGGCACGCGCCGCTTCCAGTGCGCCGGTCGCGTGCGCGGGATCGTCCATGCCGTGGATCCAGTAATGCGCCGCGCCGGGGTTTTGCGGATTGACACGGAAGCTGCGCTGCGCGATTTCTGCCGCTTGCAGGTAATCCTTCTCGTTGCGCACGCCTTCGTTGCGCCCCATCAGCGCCAGCGAATAGAACAACTGCGCGTTGTTGTCGTGCGGATATGTCGAAGCGAGTTTGCGCATCGCGTCGCAGTAGCGCGCGTCGCGTTCCTTCTTCGTGCCCTTTTTGGAATACAGGATTTCCACTGCGGCGAGCCAGGCTTTCTCGCGCGCCGTCGGCGCCTTCGCCGCGCGTGCGGCAGGCGTCGCGCCGAGCTTGGCCAGCGCCGCGCGCCCCGCACCGGCATCGAGCTGGTTCCAGATGCCGTGGTTGTATGTCATCGCCTCGCCCCAGTACGCCATGGCGAAATCCGGCTGCAACTTCTCGGCCTCTTCGAACGCCTTGGCCGCCATGGGGTACTCGAACAGGTGCAGCAGCAGCAGGCCGCGCATGAACGCGGTCTGCGCCGCATCCGATTTTGCCGAGGTCGGGAATGTCGCAGTGCCGAGTCCGTCGATCGTCTGCGGCGCGGTGCCGCGTTGCGCCCAAGCGGACGAGGCGAATGCCGACGCGACGACGATGACGGCGATGAACGCAAAATAGCGCAGGGCAATTTTCATGATTTCGCTCCTGTTGCGATCTTCTCGGGCACAAACGGCAAGCCTATCTTCTTCAGAGCCGACTTGAAGCGCGGGTCGTCGCGAATCGGATCGAATCCGGAAAACCACAACATTTGCGGGATCGTGCTGTTGCCATCGGTTGTCAATTCGTCGAGCGCCGCCAAGGCGCCGTCGCGCTGGCCCAACTGGATCAGGAAGTATGCGTGCACGACGCAATCGCGGCGAAGATCGGCGTTGGCGGGTGAAGCCTCCAGGCTTTGGACGGCGCTGGCTCGCTGGGCCGGATCCGCGATCCCGCGCACTAATAGCGCCTTGGCCTCCGGATCGATGCCAATGAGCGTGGCTGCCGTACGAATTTGTGCTTCTGCTTCCGCATAACGATGCAAGGCGAGATAAGTCAGTGACGCAGAGCGATGCACGAACACACTCTCTGGATGCGCGGCCAAAATGTCCTTGACTTGCGCGGCGGCAGTTGTCGCATCATCGTGACCCAACCGCAACCGCAACTGCACGCGAATCGATGCGCTTATTCCGGACATAGGGTCACGCTGCAACGCACGATCCAAAACGACCAGCGCAGGCGCGAGTTGACCGACCCCGTCCAGGAACTGCGCATACTGGTTCAGCGCTTCCGCGTCGCCCGGCGCCAACGTGAGCGCGCGCCGCAACGCATGATCGGCATCGGCCCAGCGCATCTGGTCGCTGTAGACCATACCCTGTGCGACATAGGCCAGCGCGGTATCCGGATTCAAGGCGAGCGCGCGTCGTGCGGACTCCAGCGAATCCGCGTAGGCAATTCGCGGCGTGGTGGGTCCGTAGCTCGGGAGCAGCGCCTGTGCTTCGGCCAGTGTGGCCCAGGCCTGCGCGTAATCCGGATCGATCGCCACCGCCTGCTGGAACGCATCGACGGCCTCGGCCACCGAACGCGCGGCAAGCAAGGTCAAGCCGCGCAGATAAAAATCGTGCGCACGCGGATCGACGGCCTTCTGCACCACCAACGGCTGCGCGCTGTTCCATTGCGCCCGGAGCTTGTCGGCAATCGCCTTGGAGATTTCATCCTCGACCGCGAAGATGCTGGTGAGCTTGCGGTCGTACTTCTCCGACCACAGGTGATATCCAGTGCGCGTGTCGATCAACTGCGCGGTGATGCGCACGGCGTCACCGGATTGCTGCACGCTGCCTTCGAGCACGGTGGCGACATCCAGCACTTCGCCGACCTTGCGCAAGTCCTCGGCCTTGCCCTTGAACGCGAATGCCGAAGTGCGCGCTGCCACCTTCAGGTTAGGCAACTGCGCCAGCGCATCAAGAATTTCCTCGGTGATGCCATCGCTGAAATA
>DATIOA010000014.1:0-12817 GCA_035473575.1 Rudaea sp.
GGTGCATGCCGCAATTGCCGCGCTCGCCGACACGGATTCCGCCACGGTCGATCCGCACAAGCTCGGTTACCTGCCCTACGGCACCGGCGCATTCGTCTGTCGCGACCATCGCGCGATGGCCCTGCTCGCCGAACGCGCCGACTACGTGTTCCACGCCGAAACGCCGCCGGATTACCTCGCCCGCTACCGCAGCCTCGGCCAGTTCATCCCGGAAGGCTCCAAGTCCGGCGCCGCCGCGGCGGCGGTCTACGTCACCCACAAGGTGCTACCGCTGCACCACGCCGAATTCGGTCGGCTGCCGCGCGCGACCGTGCTCGCGGCCGAAGCGTTCTATGCGCGCGCGCTGCGCTTCGCCGAAGAGCAGGCCGGCCGCCTGCGCGTGCTGGTGCCGTTCGCGCCGGACAGCAACCTGGTCTGCCTCGCGCTCAACCCGCACGGCAATCGCACGACGGCGCGCGCGAACGCGTTCATGCGCCGCCTGCACGATGCGTTGCGCGTCGATCCGCACCTGCCGCTGCAGGCCAAGGAGTTCTTCGGCTCGACGACCAGCCTGTCGCGGGCGCTGCTCGGCAGCGACGAGGCCACGCGCATCTTCGGCGCACTGGGGCTGGACGTGTCCACCACGGACGAGCCGCTGGTCATCCTGCGCCACACGCTGATGAATCCATACCTGCTCGATCGCGAGAACGGCATCAGCTACATCGATCACTATTTCGATTTCCTCGCGCGTTGCAGCGCCGCGCTGATCCCGGGGATGCCCATCGCATGAACTTCGCATCGTCCAACTGCCAGCTTCCGCAAACGCGCGCCTGGGTGCACGCCGCAATCGACAAACTCGCGCGCGAAGCCGCGCGCTCGGCCGACACGCACCTGCTCAAGGTCGACTTGCCCGGTTTCCCCGGCATCGATTTCTACTTCAAGGACGAGGCCGCGCACCCGACCGGCAGCCTCAAGCACCGGCTCGCGCGTTCGCTCTTCCTGTACGCGCTGTGCAACGGCCGGCTGCGCGAAGGCCAGGATGTCGTCGATGCCTCATCCGGCAGCACGGCGATCGCCGAAGCCTGGTTCGCGCGCCTGCTCGGCCTCTCCTTCACCGCCGTGATGCCGGCCTGCACTGCGCCGGCGAAAATCCGCGCGGTCGAGGCGCTCGGTGGCGCCTGCGATCTCGTCGACGATCCGGCACGCGTGCATGCGCGCGCGGCCGAACACGCGGCGCTTGGTGCCTGCCATCTCGACCAGTTCGGACTTGCCGAACGCGCCACCGACTGGCGCGGCAACAACAACATCGCCGAATCGATCCTCGGCCAGCTCGCGCACGAGCCGCATCCGGAACCGGCGTGGATCGTCTGCGGCGCGGGCACCGGCGGCACCTCGGCCACGATCGGCCGCTACCTGCGCTACCGGCGACTGCCGACGCAGTTGTGCGTCGCCGAACCGGCCGGCAGCGGATTCGCGGCAGGCTGGCGCACACGCGACCGCGCGGCGCGCGCGACCCGGCCGACCGTGATCGAAGGCATCGGCCGGCCCTGCGTCGAGCCGTGCTTCCTGTTCGACGTGGTCGATGACGTGGTCGAGGTGCCGGACGCGGCTTCGATCGCGGCGATGAATGCGCTCGAACATCTGCTCGGCCGCCGCTATGGCGGATCGTCCGGCACGAACTTCGCCGCCTGCCTGCAACTCGCATCGACAATGCGCGCGCGCGGGGAACGCGGCAGCATCGTCGGCCTGCTGTGCGACCGTGGCGAACGCTACGCGGAAACGCTGTTCGATCCGGACTGGCTCGCCGCACACGGCCTCGATCCCGCGCCGTGGCAGGACGCGTTCGCTACCTGCCTGGCCGATGGCCGCTGGCACACGCCGGCGCCATGAGCTTTCACGACCTGCGCGGATTCCTCGCGCACCTGCAACGCGAACGCCAACTCGCGCGCGTCGACGCGCCAGTCGATCCACACCTGGAATCCACCGCGCTGTGCCATCGCGCGCAACGCGAAGGCGGCCCGGCGCTGTTGCTGGAACATCCTGTCGGTTCGTCGCATGCCTTGCTCGGCAACCTGTTCGGCCACCGCCGCCGCATCGAGATGGCGTTGGCCGGGCGCCCGCTCGCTTCCTTGCGCGAACTCGGTCGATTGCTCGCCGCGATCAAGGAACCGCGCTGGCCGTCGAGCCTGCGCGAGGCGTTGGCGCAGTGGCCGGAACTGGCGCAGCTCGCGCACGTCGCTCCGGAAATGGTACGCGAGGCGCTCTTTCTCGACGAAACCGTCGAACGCGGCGACATCGACCTGGCACGCCTGCCAATCCAGCATTGCTGGCCGGAAGATGTCGGAAAACTGATCACGCTCGGACTCGTCGTCACGCGCGGCACGCGCAAGCCGCGCCAGAACGTGGCGATCTATCGCCAGCAGGTGATCGGCCCAAACCGCGTCATCATGCGCTGGTTGCCGCATCGCGGCGGCGCGCTCGATTACGCCGATTGGAAGGATGCGCACCCGCAGCGACCGTTCCCCGTGCTCGTTGCGATCGGTGCGGATCCGGCGACGCTGCTCGCCGCCGTCGCGCCGGTACCCGACACCTTGTCCGAATACGAATTCGCGGGACTGCTGCGTGGCGCTCGCACGCGCCTGTGGCGCAGCGAACTGACCGGCCTGGACGCGCCAGCCGGCGCCGAAATCCTGCTCGAAGGTTTCATCCATCCGGACGACACCGCGCTGGAAGGCCCGTTCGGCGACCATACCGGCTATTACAACGCGCGCGATCGCTTTCCGGTGTTCACGATCGAGCGCATGCGCCTGCGCCGCGGCGCGATCTACCACGGCAGCTACATGGGTCGCGCACCCCACGACGAACCGTCGGTGCTCGCACTGGCGTTGAACGAGGTGTTCGTGCCGATCCTGCAGAAAGTATTTCCCGAGATCGTCGATTTCCACCTGCCACCGGAGGCGTGCTCCTACCGCGTCGCCGTGGTTTCGATCAACAAGCAGTACGCCGGCCACGCGCGCCGCGTGATGATGGGCGTGTGGTCGTACCTGCGCCAGTTCACCTACACCAAGTTCGTGATCGTGGTGGACGCGGACATCGACGCGCGCGACTGGTCGGCCGTGATCTGGGCGGTGGCGACGCGCGTGGACCCGGCGCGCGACGCGATGCTGGTGGAGAACACGCCGATCGATTACCTGGACTTCGCCAGCCCGGTCGCGGGCCTGGGCTCCAAGCTCGGCATCGACGCGACCAACAAGTGGCCGGGCGAAACCGCGCGCGACTGGGGTCGGCCGATCGTGCCCGACGCGGACGTGGAAAAACGCGTCGATGCGCTGTGGCGCAAGCTGGCCGCGGGTTAATTCACGGGCGCGTTCCAGGTCGGATCGTCGAACAGCAGCGGATACTGCTTCAACGCGTCCTGCATGTCGGCCAGGGCGGCGGGCAGGTTCTGTCCGGTACGCGCCGCATTGGCACCCACCAGGAATTTCGCCAGCAGGCCATGCAAGGCGGCGTCCGCGTCGGGATCGAGCTTGCAATTGGCGATCATGTCGTTGACCGCGCCTTCGATGAGTTTTCCCTCGTTGGCCGTTTGCGCGGCATCCAGATGGCTGCGTTCGCCGTGTTCCAGCGCCTGCACAGCCTGGCGGACACGGCGCATGCCATCGCGCAGCGGAGCGTCCGTGGCCCAATGCTTACCAGCGGGAAGCACGGCTGCCGGCGCGGGAGCGGCATGCGCATGTTCGGCATGCGCGGCGGGCGCCGGCTGCGCCGGGTTCGCGCCCTGGGCGTGGGCGGCGGCGAGCATCAGCAGCGCGGAGGCGAATGCGATTCCCGAGATCGTCCGGACGGGCTTGCGGCAATGGCGATGAATCATGATCGTTCTCCGGCAGCACGACGGGCGATTGCCCGGCTTTGCGCAGCAGCTTGCCACACTATCGCCAGCGTACTTTTGACGTCGGTCAAGGACAGCCACGCCCGCGGCATGGACGATGCGCGAATGAGCCAAGGCGAGGTACGCATGCATCTGATCCGATCCGCCCGCAGTTCGTCAAGCACGATCGACACCTGTCGCATCGCCGCGCGGAGCGCGCCATGAACACCTGGCTGCGCCATGCGCGTGCGTCGGTCGAGACGATGTCGCCGGGCTATTTCAGCATGGTAATGGCGACCGGCATCCTGTCGCTGGCCGCGCACTTGCTGGCGGTACCGGTGGTGGCCATTGTACTGTTCGCGCTCAACTGGGTGTTTTTCGCGATCATCTGCGTACTCGCCCTGGCACGCCTGTGCTGGCATCCGCGCCTGGTGCTCGACGACCTGTTCGACCACCTGCGCGCACCGGGGTTTTTCACTTTCGTGGCCGCCTGTTCGATCCTCGGCAGCCAGAGCCTGCTGCTCGGCGGCAGCCTGCGCATCGCCGTGCTGCTCGGCGGCGTCGGCCTGCTGGCGTGGATCGGTTTCACCTACACCATCTTCACCGTGCTCACGGTGAAGTCGCCCAAGCCGAGCCTGGACCGCGGCATCAACGGCGGCTGGTTGCTCGCGGTGGTCGCGACGCAGTCGATGGCGGTGCTCGCCGCGCTGATCGCGCCGGAAGTCGAGCAGCCGTTGCGCCTGGAGTTGAACTTCTTCGCCCTGTCGATGTGGCTGTGGGGCGGCATGCTCTACATCTGGATGATGTCGCTGATCTTCTACCGCTACACGTTCTTCGAATTCTCGCCAGCCGACCTGTCGCCGCCGTACTGGATCAACATGGGCGCGATGGCGATCTCGACCCTTGCCGGCGCGCTGCTCATCCTCAACACACCGCATGCGCCGTTCATCCATTCGATGCTGCCCTTCATCAAGGGCTTCACCGTGTTCTACTGGGCGACCGGCACCTGGTGGATCCCGATGCTTGTCGTGCTCGCGATCTGGCGCCACGGCATCAAGCGCTTCCCGTTCACCTACGATCCGATGTACTGGGGCGCGGTGTTCCCGCTGGGCATGTACGCCGCCAGTACGCTGCGCATGATGCAGGCAATGAACCTCGATTTCCTCGGCCTGCTGCCGCACCTGATGTTCGGAATCGGTCTCGCGGCCTGGACGATCCTGTTCATCGGCCAGCTGCGCGCGCTGCGCCGGCATTGGCGCGCATCCGCAGCGCCCTGAACCGTCAGCCGCCGCGCAACTTTTGCGCCGCGGCGGCGACTTCCTGCGCGGCCTTGCTCGCCGCTTCGGCCGCCTCGCGCGCGCGCAGCGCGGCGTCGCGCACCACCATGATCTCGGGCAGGTCGGTCTCGGCCTTGAGCTCGGGATGCCGCGCGCGGTCCATGCGCAGGATCGCGAAGTGCATCCACAGCAGGTTGGTCAGCGCGATCACGAACAGCAGCATGAAGCAGCTGCTCCAGATGCCGACGAGGTCGTTCATCACACCGAACGCGATCGGCAGGAAGAAGCCGCCGAGGCCGCCGATCATGCCGACCACGCCGCCGACCGCGCCGACGTGCTCGGGATAGTAGCTCGGGATGTGCTTGAACACCGCGGCCATGCCGAAGGCCATGACCACGCCGAGCAGGAACAGCACCGCGGCGCGCTCGAGCATGCTCGGCGCGATCGTGAAGGCGATCGGACCGCGGATGCCGTCGATCACGTAATGCGTGGCGGGATACGAAAGCAGGAACAGCCCGACCATGCACACTGAGAACGAGATGTACATCATGCGCCGCGCACCGTAGCGGTCCGCGAGCGCGCCACCGACGGCGCGAAACAACGTCGCCGGCAGCCCAAAACTCGCCGCCAGCATGCCGGCGGTGGCGAGGTCGACCTTGTAGACGCCCATGTAATAGCGCGGCAGCCACGAGGCCAGCGCAACGAAGCCGCCGAACACGAAGAAGTAATACAGGGAAAACCGCCACACCTGCAGGTTCTTCAGCGGCGCGAGGCGCTCGGCCAGCGAGGCCACCTTGCCGGCCGTCACGGCGGCCGCGCGCGTCGGGCTGGGTTGCGCGAACAAGTAGAACAGCACGGCCGTCGTCAGCATTGCCACCGCATACACGTTGACGGCGCGATGCCAGTCCATGACGCCCAGCAACAGCGGTGCGCCAAAACTCGTCACCGCCGCGCCGACATTGCCCATGCCGAACAGTCCGAGCGCCGTGCCCTGGCGCTCGCGCGGATACCAGGCCGAGACGTAGACGACGCCGACGGCGAACGAGCCGCCGGCCAGGCCCAGGCCCAGGCCCAGCGACAGCAGCATCGCATACGAGTTCGCATACGGCAGGGCGAACGTGAACCCGGCCACGACCAGCATCAACAGCGCGAAGACGCGGCGACCGCCGATCATTTCCGACCAGATGCCCAGCAGCGGCCGGCTGATGGAACCGGTCAGGATCGGGGTCGCCACGAGCAGGCCGAACTGCGTCTCGGACAGGCCGAGTTCCTGCTTGAGCTTGACGCCGATGATCGAGAAGATCACCCAGACGGCGAAGCAAACGGCAAACGCAAACGTACTCAGCCAGAGGGCGCGCGCGCGTTGCGCGGGGGTCACGTCGATGGCGGTGGTCATGGTCGGAAAGCGCTCGTCCGGAGGGATTCGATGTGCGCGCGGCGGTCAGGCGTCGAAATGCTCCATGCCGCGCACGCCGTAACGTTCGGAAAGAATGGTGAGGTATTGCTGGATCGCATTCTGCCGCGCCTGGGTTTCCAGGTACGCCGCGATCTTCGCCTCGGCCTCGGCGTAGGACAGCGACGCGCCGCGCGCGACTTCGTCCACCTGCACGACGTGGTGGCCGTAGCGCGTCTCGACGGTGAGCCCGGCCAGTCCCGGCGCGAGCATGAACAACTGGCGCTCGAATTCCGGCACCGTGTCGCCGCGCTCGACCCAGCCCAGTTCGCCGCCATCGTCGCGCGACGGGCACGCCGAGTGGCGCTGTGCGAATTCGGTGAAGCGCTCGGGGTGCGCACGCAGTTCGGCGATCAATTCCTCGCCTTGCGTGCGCGCCGCGAGCCTGGCCTCGGCGTCGTCCGGCGCGGCGGCCAGCAGGATATGGCGCACGCGCAGGCGATCGGGCTGGCGCAGACGCTCGGCGTTCTGCTCGTAGTAGCGTCGGCACGCGTCCGCGCTCGGCGCCGGCACCGGCATTTCGCGCTCGATCAGCACGCGGATTGCGGTTTCTTCCGCGGTTTCGCCATCGCAGCTTTCCGCTTCCGCGTCGATGCCCAGGCGCTCGGCCTCGCGGCGCAGCAGTTCGCGCACGACCAGTGCGCGCGCGCCGGCATTGCGCGCGCGATGCGGATCGGCGTCGCGGTGGTGCTGCATTTCCTGCGCGATCGCCGCTTCATCGATGGCGGTGTCGCCGACATGCAGGTAGCACGGCGGCGGCTGGCCGATGCTGCGCGGCCCTTCGTCGGCGTGCGCGTGATGGTGCGCGTGCGCTTCGGCTGCGACCGATTCGCCCGAATCGATGACGGTGACGGGGATTTCGCGGCTGGCGTGTATCGTCACGGCGTGCGCGGTCCGTAGTTGAGCGTCGGCTGGCGCCGGCGCACGACCTGGTAGGGCCGCCACAGGTAGCTGACCGGAATGCTCCAGATGTGGATCAGGCGCGTGAACGGCGTGAGCAGGAACAGGGTCATGCCGAGGAAGATATGCGCCTTGTACACCCAATCCACGCCGGCGACGAAATCGGCGGCGCCACCGCGGAAAGTGACGATGTGCTGCGCCCACTCGGCGAGCACGATCATGACGGCGCCGTCCATGTGGTGGCTGGACAGCACGATCGTGTACAGGCCGAGCAGCAGCTGCGCGAGCAGCAACACCAGGATCAAGGTATCGCCGAACGTGCCGGTGGCGCGGATGCGCGGATTGAACAGGCGCCGCGCCAGCAGGATCAGCAGGCCGACGAGGCAGATCGCGCCGAACACGCCGCCGACGACCATCGCCAGGATCTGCTTCTGGTGCGCGGTGATGAAAATCTCGTACACGAAGTGCGGCGTGAGCAGCCCGACCACGTGGCCGGCGAGCACGACGAGGATGCCGACGTGGAAGAGATTGCTGCCGATGCGCATGCCGCGGCTGGACAGCAGCTGGCTCGAGCCCGTGCGCCAGGTGTACATGGCACGGTCGAAGCGCGCCCAGCTGCCGATGAAGAACACCGCCAGCGCGACGTACGGGTAGATCTGGAAGCCCAGGAAATCGACGTAACTCATGGTTGCACCTGTCGGTTGGCCGCACCGCGCTCGGGTGCACGGCCGGTTGGCGAACAATCGTCTTTCGGCATCTCGGCGCCGAAGCGCACCGCTTCCTCTTCCCAGACGCGGTCCATGGCCTCGGTCGTGTCGTCGCGCGGCTCCTCGCGCGCGCGCCGGCGCAGCACGCCGGTATCGAACTTCGCGTCCGCGTACTCGGCGATGATCTCGAACAGCAGCGCGTAAGAACTGCCGCGTTCGATCGCGCGCGCGGCGAGCAGGCTGACGATGTGGCCGACGTGATGCAGCCAGTCGCGCGCCTCCGCGGGCGGACGCTGGCTCAGGTATTCGAGAACGAGCGGCAGGTAATCCGGCAGTTCCTTCGCCGCCAGTTCGAAGCCGTTCTTGCGGTAGGCCGCGACCAGATCGACCATGGCCTGGCCGCGGTCGCGCGATTCGCCGTGGATGTGCTCGAACAGCAGCAGGCTCATCGAGCGGCCGCGGTCGAACATCGCCAGCCAGCGTTCCTGCGCGTCCAGCGGATCGGCCGCGAGCAACTCGCGCACGAAGTCCGCCAGCGCGGCGCGGTGCGGCGCGGGAAGAACAGGATCGTCGGCCGCTTCCAACAATTCCCCACCGTGCTGCCACAGTTCATCCTGCGGATAGTCCATCAGCACGCCCACGAGTTTCAGCCAACTCATTCGACCACCTCGTGCTTTTCCTGGCGGTTCGGATGCACGGCATAGGTGGTCGTCTTGCGCTGGCCGAACAGGTCGGCGGGAGAATCGCCGCCGCAGCCGTTGCCCCAGCTGAAGCCGCAACCGCCGCGTTCGCCGAACGCATCGTTCGCATATTCGCGGTGCGCGGTCGGGATGACGAAGCGATCCTCGTAGTTGGCGATGGCGAGATAGCGGTACATGTCCTCGGCCTGCGCGAGGGTCAGCCCGGCCTGCTTGAGCACGGCCAAATCCTCCACCCCGTCCACGTTCATTGCACGGCGCCAGGCACGCATCGCCATCATGCGTTCGAGCGCACGCACGACCGGGCGCTCGTCGCCCGCGGTGAGCAGGTTGGCGAGATAGCGCACCGGGATGCGCAGCGAGGCGACGTCCGGCAGTTCGCCGTTCATGCCGACGTGGCCGCGCTCGGCCGCCGACTGGATCGGCGACAGCGGCGGCACGTACCAAACCATCGGCAGGGTGCGGTATTCCGGATGCAGCGGCAGCGCGAGCTTCCAGTCGATCGCAAGCTTGTAGACCGGCGACTTCTTCGCCGCTTCGAGCCAGTTGTCGGGGATGCCCTCGGCGCGCGCGGCCTCGATCACCCTGGGATCGAACGGATCGAGGAAGATGTCCAGGTGCGCCTGGTACAGGTCTTTCTCCGACGGCACGGCGGCCGCCTCGCCGATGCGATCGGCGTCGTACAGCATGACGCCGAGGTAGCGGATGCGCCCGACGCAGGTTTCCGAGCATACCGTCGGCTCGCCCATCTCGATGCGCGGATAGCAGAAGGTGCACTTCTCGGACTTGCCGCTCTTCCAGTTGTAATAGATCTTCTTGTACGGGCAGGCCGACACGCACATGCGCCAGCCGCGGCACTTGTCCTGGTCGATCAGGACGATGCCGTCTTCCTCGCGCTTGTAGATCGCGCCGGACGGGCACGCCGACACGCACGCCGGGTTCAGGCAGTGCTCGCACAGGCGCGGCAGGTACATCATGAAGGTCTTCTCGAACGCGCCGTAGATTTCCTTCTGCACGTTGTCGAAGTTTTTGTCCTTCGAACGCTTGGCGAATTCGGTGCCGAGGATTTCCTCCCAGTTCGGGCCCCAGTTGATCTTCTGCATGCGTTCGCCGCTGATCAGCGAACGCGGCCGCGCGGTCGGCTGGTGCTTGCCGTCCGGCGCCTCGTGCAGGTGCTGGTAGTCGAAATCGAACGGCTCGTAGTAGTCGTCGATCTGCGGCAAGTCCGGGTTGGCGAAGATCTTCGCCAGCATGCGCCAGCGCCCGCCGGCGCGCGGCACCAGCTTGCCGGACTTTGCGCGCACCCAGCCGCCGTTCCACTTGTCCTGGTTCTCCCATTCCTTCGGGTAGCCGACGCCGGGCTTGGTCTCGACGTTGTTGAACCAGGCGTATTCCACGCCCTCACGGCTGGTCCACACGTTCTTGCAGGTGATCGAGCAGGTGTGGCAGCCGATGCACTTGTCGAGGTTCAGCACCATCGCGATTTGTGCACGCACTTTCATCACGCCACCTCCTTCGCGCTGGCTGGCACCGGCTCGCCGTCGAGCCAATCGACTTTCTCCATCTTGCGCACGATCACGAATTCGTCGCGGTTCGTGCCGCAGGTGCCGTAGTAGTTGAAGCCGTAGGCGAGCTGCGCGTAGCCGCCGATCATGTGGGTGGGTTTGAGCAGTACGCGGGTCACCGAATTGTGGATGCCGCCGCGCGTGCCGGTGATCTCCGAGCCCGGGATGTTGATGATGCGTTCCTGGGCGTGATACATCATCGCCATGCCAGGCATGACGCGCTGGCTGACCACCGCGCGCGCGGTGATCGCGCCGTTGACGTTGAACAGCTCGATCCAGTCGTTGTCCTCGATCCCGGCCGTGCGCGCGTCGTCTTCGCTGAGCCACACGATCGGCCCGCCGCGCGAGAGCGTCTGCATGATCAGGTTGTCGCTGTAGGTGCTGTGGATACCCCACTTCTGGTGCGGCGTGATCCAGTTGAGCACGATCTCCTTGTTGCCATTACCGCGCTTGTCGAGCAGGGGTTTGACCGTCTTGGTGTCGACTGGCGGGCGATACTGCATGAAGCCTTCGCCGAACGCGATCATCCATTCGTGATCCTGGTAGAACTGCTGGCGTCCCGTCAGGGTGCGCCACGGGATCAACTCGTGCACGTTCGTATAGCCGGCGTTGTAGCTGACGTGCTCGTCTTCCAGGCCCGACCAGATCGGACTGGAGATGATCTTGCGCGGCTGCGCCTGGATGTCGCGGAAGCGGATCGCCTCGTGTTCCTTGCCGACGGCCAGGTGCGTGTGCTCGCGGCCGGTGAATTCGCCGAGCGATGCCCACGCCTTGACCGCAACGTGCCCATTCGTCTCGGGCGCCAGGTGCAGCACCACTTCGGCGGCGTCGATCGCGCTTTCGATCTGCGGTCGGCCCTGGCTCACGCCCTCCTCGCGCACGCGGTGGTTGAGGTCGCCGAGGAATTTCACCTCGTCCTGCGTATCCCAGTTGATGCCCTTGCCGCCATTGCCAAGCTTGTCGAGCAGCGGCCCCAGTGCGGTGAACTTCTTGTACAGATTCGGATAGTCGCGCTCGACCACATGGATCGAGGGCATGGTCTTGCCCGGGATCGGGTCGCACTCGCCCTTCTTCCAGTCGCGCACGTCCAGTGGCATCGCCAGTTCCCCGGGAGTGTCGTGCTGGGTCGGCACGAGCACCACGTCCTGCTCGACGCCGAGCACGCCCGGCGCGAGCGCGCTGACGGTGCGCGCGATGCCCTTGAAGATGTCCCAGTCGCTGCGCGATTCCCAGGCCGGGTCCACCGCCTTGGACAAGGGATGGATGAACGGGTGCATGTCCGAGGTGTTGAGATCATCCTTCTCGTACCAGGTCGCTGTCGGCAGCACGACGTCCGAGTACAGCGCCGTGGTGCACATGCGGAAGTCGAGCGTCACCAGCAGGTCGAGCTTGCCTTCCGGGGCCTGGTCGTGCCATTTGATTTCCTCGGGCTTGGCCTCGCCCATCTCGCCCAGGTCCTTGCCCTGCAGGCCGTGGCGGGTGCCGAGCATGTGGCGCAGCATGTATTCGTGGCCCTTGCCGGACGAGCCGAGCAGGTTCGAGCGCCACACGAACATGTTGCGCGGGAAATTCTGTGGCGAATCGGGATCGGCATAGGCGAAATCGAGGCCGCCCGATTTGAGTTGATCGACCACGTAATCGGGAGCCGATTGCCCGGATTGGGCGGCATCGCGCGCCACCTGCAGCGGATTGCGATCGAGCTGGGGCGCACACGGCAGCCAGCCCATGCGCACTGCGCGCAGGTTCAGGTCCGCGAGCGTGCCGGAATACTTCGTCGCGTCGGCCAGCGGCGACAGCAGCTCGGCGACCGTGACCTTCTCGTAACGCCACTGGTCGGTATTGAAGTAGTAGTACGAGGTGCCGTTCATCTGCCGTGGCGGGCGACACCAGTCGAGCGCGAACGTCAGCGGGATCCAGCCGGTCTGCGGGCGCAGCTTTTCCTGGCCCACGTAGTGCGCCCAGCCGCCGCCGGTCTGGCCCACGCAACCGCACATGACCAGCATGTTGATCAGGCCGCGGTAGTTCATGTCGTTGTGGAACCAGTGGTTCATGCCGGCGCCGACGATGATCATGCTGCGACCCTTCGTCTTGTCGGCGGTGCGCGCGAATTCGCGCGCGATCTCGATCACGTCGGCGCGCGGCACGCCGGTGATCCGCTCCTGCCACGCCGGCGTTCCCGGCATGTCGTCGTCGTAGCTCTTGGCGACGTTGCCGCCGCCGAAACCGCGATCCACGCCGTACTGCGCGAGCAGCAGGTCGTAGACCGTGGCCACCATCCATTCCTTGCCGTCGGCGAGCTTGAGGCGGCGCACCGGGATGTTGCGTTCCAGTACTTCGTCGAATTTCGCCGCGGTCCAGTGCTCGTGTTCG
>DATIOA010000015.1:0-40937 GCA_035473575.1 Rudaea sp.
GCCGGGCGGCGGCGTGGCGCTGATCCGCGCGCTGGATGCGATCAAGAAGCTCAAGGGCGACAACGAGGACCAGAACCACGGCATCCTCATCGCCAAGCGCGCGATGGAAGCGCCGCTGCGCGAGATCGTCGCCAATGCCGGCGAGGAACCGTCCGTCGTGTTGAACAAGGTGGCCGGCAGCAAGGGCAATCACGGCTACAACGCTGCGAACGGCGAATACGGCGACATGGTCGAGTTCGGCATCCTGGATCCGACCAAGGTCACGCGCACCGCGTTGCAGAACGCGGCGTCGATCGCCGGCCTGATGATCACCACGGAGGCGATGGTCGCCGAAGCGCCGAAGAAGGAAGAAGCGCACAACCACGGCGGTGGTGGCGGCGGCATGGGTGGCATGGGCGGTATGGATTTCTGATCCAGCCGCAACTTCTCTTCAAGCAAAACAAAAAGCCCCGCATCGCTGCGGGGCTTTTTTATTTCTGAGACTCGTCTCAGGTCAAGATGACCTGGCCATTGACGTAAAGGGCGTAGTCGCTGGACGCTTGAGCTCTGCCACTGGCTGCACGCGTAGCGAGGAGGTCACTCGGCTGCAGCGGATAGTTTTACCCGCCCGGCTATGCCTCCGGCGCAAGTGGCGGCGTCCACGCGAGGCGGGCCATGCGCTTGGCATTTTGAATTATGTTGTCTCCGTGAGACAAAATGATTTTGTCGAAATCCCATTCCAGAATCTTGCTCAGAGACGTGCGCACAGCGGACTTGTCTCGCCATCCGAATCGGTATTCTGGAGCAGGCTTAGGCGTATTCCACATTCGCAGCAGATACTTCCACAACGCCCTGAACTGCCAATTGACGCCAAGGGTATGATCTGTGAAGTATTCAATGGAATCGACAAGCAACAGCGTCTTGCTGGGCTTGTGCAACAGCGCGACTTCCCATACGCACTTGCTGTCCCGGATCAGCGCTTGATCCATCGTGTCGCACCATGTTGCAGGAGCACCTGGCCCCAATATCCAGTCAAAACGAAGCCCTCGATTCCTGCGTTCGACCCCCGGGCAAATGTACGTTTCGGCATGAAGATATCGCTCTTGCGCGTGCGCAACATACATATGATGAAAGAGCCCCGGAGCAAGGATATAGCGGACTTCGCCCAGTTCATCGATAGCCGCCGCCACGCTATCATCGATTGGCCCTGGGGAGTGGCAAAGTAGCTTGCCGTCCATGAGTCGGACGACGCTCATCCTCGCATTAAATGCGACCCCGGCGAGCTTGATCGGATAGTCCATCGTCCAGATCCAGTCTTGGCAAAACGTGGTCAACTGCATCTATGCACCCTTGCTGCCGATCACGTAGCCGTATTGAATCGATCCGAGCGTGACCACGGTCAGCAGGTTTGAGACGATTCCCTGGACGCACCGCGCATCGAGGCCGGCATCGCGCAAGGTGGCGGCGTATTGCCTGATGTGGCGCACGTCCACAATCAGCACACGTGCGCCGGGCTTGAGCATCCGCGCGATCTCGCGCACGGCGGTTTGCCGCTCGTTCGCGTTGTAGATGTTGTGCAAAGCATTGCTCGAGAGGACAACGTCGAAGCTCGCGTTGTCGAAAGGCAGCTTGCGCGCGTCGCCAGTGTGTACCTCGACCTTTTCGGCCACGCCTTCGATCATCGCGTTGCTGAGTGTCCCCGCCGCGTTGTTGTCGCTGAGATCTTCTTGCTGCCACTTGTCGATCCCGACCGCGCGACCGGTTGAGAGCCGCTTGGCGGCGCCGATCAGAAACAACCCGAGACCGCACCCCACATCCAGCACGCACTCATCGCCCCTCCAGGCAATCTTGTCGAGAAGTTCTTCGCGCTCGCGCACCTTGCCGATCTTGCTATCGTAAAGCATCCACAAACCCATCGCGCCGCAGGCCAGGCCTGCCATCATCAAAGGCCGCGCGATCACCGCGATGGGGTCTTGCCCTGACCACACGCCGAGCAGCCGCGCGATCAGCGAGATCACTCCCAGTGCTGCCACGATGAGCAAGTTGCGCACCGCCAGCGGCGCGTCGATGCCATAGTTTGGAGCGAGATTGTCTTTCATTCAGTGGTACCTCCTGTTTTTGCAGACGCTCGCGTCAGTCTCATGTGTGCTAGCCGAACAGCCACTCGTGCGACAAGCAGTCGCGCAGCGCGATCTGTTCCACATCGTAGTCGAGAAATTCTGTGCTGGCAGCCATTGGTGCGGCATGTTCGCGCAAGCGCCGGTACGAAGAATTGCGTTTCTTGAACCGGGGCAGGCCGTTGCGCTTTTGTCGGCTATCTAGTTTTCCTTCGGCTGTTCGAAGCCGTTGCAGAAAATCGTGTCGCTGGCGATGCACGGCGGCGCGGATTGCAGCTCGTAGGCGCCCAGATCCATCGGCCCGAAGCTGTTCGGCACGCTTGGCAAATCGACCACGCGCGGTTTGCGGTCGAGGTCGGCATGCACGGCGAAGACGCTGGTGTTGTCCGGCGCGGCATCGATGCCAAGCGAGGTCGGCAGCAGGTGATAGTCGCCGTTGGCGGCATCGGCAAAATTCGGCTCACCTAGATGAATGTTCGCTGTGCCCGGCAACGTACTGATGTCGTTGCTGAGCACGTTGGCCGCGATATTGGGATCGGTGATTGCCGGATCGATCGTGGCGCGGCCGGGTTGGTCGATGATGCTGTTGTACAGCTCCACAGCAGGGCCCAGGAACACATACGGCGCACCGACCGTGTTGCCGGCGATCGTGCAGGAATACAGTTCCGCGAAGGCGTCCGTGCCATCCGTCTGCACGATCAGTTCCTGGGTCAGCACGTTGTCGGCGAGCAGGCAATTGGTCAAGTCCGCGATGGCGTCGATTGCATCGCCGATTTCGTGCAGCGCATGCGCACCGGTGTTCGCGCGCATGCTGAAGCGGTCGCCTTTGAGATCGCTGTCGGACTGCAACAGGATGGTTGCACCGTCGGTCGGGTTGCCGCTGCCGTCCTCCGCCTTGTTTGCCGTGATGGTGTTGCACGCAACGCCAGCCGCACAGGCGACGGCACCGAGCGCGGCTGGAGGCTCCGGGTTCACGCACGGATGGTCGGCTGAACCCTCGACGTTGTCGGGGTCTGTATTGAGCGCGACGTAGCCGCCGAGCGCAAAACCCAAGCCGTCGTAATCGGCATCGGCGTAGATCGCCGCGCCTTCCTGCGCGGCATTGTCTTCGATGCGGAAATCGTAGGCGCACAGGACGGCGGCGCCGCCCGCGCTGCCGAGCGCCTCGTACGGGCGCAGGTAGAATGCGCCGCCGGTGTGCGAAGCGAAGTTACTCGAAACCTGCACTGGGTTGGCGGGGTCTGTCGTGAACAGGCGCACGAGCGCAGGCGCCGAATCGCCGAAATTGAGGATGTCGATGCCGCCGCCGTAGGCCGCGTCGTTGCCATAAATCGCGGCGAGACCGTTGTAGCCGGGCGAACCGATATCCGCGCGCGCGGGGCCGAGCACTTCGATGCCGCCGCCGTAGCCGTTCGGTGCGTGGTTGTAGCCGATCAAAGTGCCGGGCTTGAGTGCGTACAGGCGCGTGTTGCCGCGCACGCGGATGCCGCCGCCGGAGGTATCTGCCGTATTCGAGATCACCAGCGTGTTCGCATCGAGCGTCAGTGCGACCGGCCCGCTGCTGCCGTTGACGTCGATGCCGCCGCCGAAGCCCGCTTCGTTGGAGCTGATCGTGCTGCGCGTCAGATACAGCGAGCCCTGGCCATCGAAGTGGATGCCGCCACCAACGGAATTGTTGTCGTCGCTGCCGAGATTTTCGCCGCGCAGAACGGTCAGGTTGTGCAGACCGACATTGCTGTTGCCGGTCACGTACAGCACGCTGCCGCCGCCGTCGCTGCTGCCGTCGAGGCTTACCAGAGGCGCGGTCGAATCCGGCGGAGCGTACGGTGGCAAATCAAGGTTGCCGGGAACCATCGCGCAAGTCACGCCATCGCCCCAGCCTTGCAGGGTCAGGTTCGGTTTGTTGTCGATGCGCAGGTGCTGATGGGTGTAGGTGTGCTCGCGCGTGATGTCGATGATGGTCGGACATTCGCCGACGGCATTGATCGCGGACTGGATGTCGTTGTACTGGCAACTGGTGGTATCCGCGCCGACGCGGTAATGCAGCGGCAAAAAAACGTGATTGACGGTGCAGGCGGCGAAGGCCGAGCTCGCCGTGAGCAGAATTGGCGCGGCAAACCAAAGGCGAAACGGAAAACGCATGGGTGTCTCCGGCAATGTGATTCCCTGTATGCCGGTAAACGCCTCAGTCGTTCAGAATGCGACACGCTGCCATGTGACGCAGCGCACGTTTCGAGTCCGATAGCGTGCCGCGGCGTGTAGACGTCAGCTTGAAGCGGCATCCACGGCCGGCAGGCGGATTCAGGGCGCGCCTTCGAAACCGTTGCCGAAGATGCGGTCTGGCACCCAGATTGGCGCGCCGATACTCTTGGGCAGGCCGGTCAGCGCACCGGCGATGGTTTGCAACGGCGCGGTGTTGCCGCTGGCGCCGAGGGCGAACACGAGCAATTTGTTGCCGGCGGCCGCGTTGTAGTCGCTGACCGAGACGATCAGGTGCTGATGCTCCGGATCGATGGCCAGCCCGCCAATATTGCTGGTGGCGGACAGTTCCAGTCCGGTCGCGGCCCCGGCGATGCTGCGCAAGGGTGCGACGTTGCCGTCGGCGAGATCGTCGAATACCAGCACGCGTGCGGAGTGGCTCAGATCCACATTGGTCGTGTAAGCGCCGACGTACAACCGGCGCGCGGCGGCATCGTAGGCCAGTCCGCCGGCAGAGTTGCCGAATTGCGTGTTCGTGCCCTTGAGAATGCGCTTGGGCGCGGTATTGCCGCTGTCGGTGCGGTTGAAGACCAGCAGCTTCGGCGCGTAGGGCGTCGCCGAATCGGCATCGATTTCGGCCACCTCGTCGGTCGGCGCCATGTACACCAGGGCGCTTGGCGAATTTTGCTGGGTCACGCTGCCCGACAGGCCTCCCCACTGCACGGAGCGCTTGTAGAAAGCGCTGCCACTGGCGGTGCGGTCGAAGGCCGCAAGGCAGCAGCCACTGGCAAACGTGAACAGTTCGTTGTGCGCCGTATCCACGGCAACGCTCTTCGCCTGACCCACGTAAGCCGAATCCAGCACGCGAATCGGCGCGGCGTCATCCTTGGCGCCGTTGGCGAAGACGCGGATCGCCTGACCCCGGAAATCGGCCACGTAGATCACGTTCTCCACCGGTTCATAGAACCCCGCGACGGGTTCGATGAACATGTTGGCCGGACCACTGAGTTGGTGCAGCGGCGCGACATTGCCGTTGGCGTTATCGGCGAAACTGCGCAGAACTTCGTGTATCGAGACGTTGCCCGTGAAGCTGCCAACAAGGATATCGGCGTAAAGCGGGGCCAGCGGGGCGAGCGCCAGCAGGAGCAGACAGGAAAAACGCAGTCGGTTCAACATGGGGAGTTCCTCCGCGATCCTCCCCTGTTACGCAAGATCGCGGCGAATACCCCAGCGTCGCCGGTTTTCCGCCATCGCTCAGGGCGTACTTTCGAATCCGTTCCTGAAGATCGTATCGTTGCCGAGTGTGCAGGTGGGCGGTTCGCTGGATTCGAACAGCGCGCGCGTGGCCCATTCGGGGTGATCGATGAAGGGGTTGCGATTGCCCTGGAAACTCTGGATCACGTCGTTGCGCGCGACTTCCGCGGCGTCCGGCGGATCCTGCGTGCTCCATGCGAGCAGGTCGGTGAGCAGGCCCATGTAGGCCTTGGGTGCGGTGTTGCTCGTGATCGCGATCAGACTGCGGGTATCGGTCAGTTCCAGATCGGGAATCACGCCATCGTGCGCGGCTTCACTGGCAACGCCTTCGTAGCGAATCGCCATGTAGAAAATCGAGCGCGCGACATCGCCCTTGCGATGATTCCAGACTTCGAAGGAGCCGGCGTTGCCATCGGGCGTCTTGTACCAGTTGGAATTGCCGGGATAGACGCCGCTACCGCCGCCAAAGCCGGCGTTGACCTCGGTCGTCAGTTCGGTGCAGCCGCTGGAACAATACGCGTATGGCTTGTTGCCGCGGCTCGCGTTCTGGCTCGTATCCGACAGCCACAGCATGTGCGTATCGGTATAGGCGGCGAGGCTGGAATTGGCGAAGCCCAGCGAATTCGGCCAGGCATGTTCGCGGTTGTAGGTGATGCCACTGCCGGTTCCGGCGCGGTCGCTGACGGCCGTATAGGAACGATTGCGATACACGTCGATCATCTTGGCCGCGTTGCTCGGATCCTGCTGCGCGATTTCGAGGATGGTCCAGGTATTTTGCGCACCGCCGCTGTACGGATACACGGTGTGACCCTTGATCGTGTAGTGCAGCGAGCAGCGCAACTGTTCCGGACTGCTCGTGTTGACCTGCGAGTAGTAGCCCGACGTCGTGCCCGAAGCGACGGTGAAACTCATTGTGTAGTCGGTTTGCAGGGCGATGCCGTCGGCATCGAGCACGCTACTTGCCGTGATCGTGAACACGCAACCCTTGCCGGCGGGCAGCACGGTGAAAGGCGTCAGCGTGCGCGTAGCACCAGTGCCGGTTTCGTCGAGTTGGATGGATGTCGAATCGCAGGACAGCGCGAACGCGTTCGACGTCGTCACTGCTTCACTGAAGGTCACGCGGATGTCGCTCGCGATCGGCACATTGCTGGCGCCATTGGCCGGCTGCGTGGAAACGACGGTCGGCGGCTGCGTGGCCGGGTCGAGCGTCGTGAACGGCACGGCGTAATCGCCCGCCGGATGGTCCGGCGTGCCGTCGTTGTCGACGACGCCGGCGGCGAGAATCGTCCAGGTGCAACTCTCGTTCGCGGCGAACGCGGGCGCGGGCGTGAGCGTGTAGGCGCTCGGGCCGCCGGTCACCGTTGCGGTGTGCGTGCCGGACACCGTGCATTGGATCGCGTACCACGGTTCGCTTACGGTGACCGGCTCGCTGAAAGTCACCGCCAGCGTTGCCGACAGCGCGACATTGCCCGCGCCGGAACCCGGCACGGTCGCGACGACGAACGGTGCCACGTCCACCGGCGGCGTGCCATCCACGGAGAAACTCACGTCGTCGATGGCGAGGCCATCGTCGTTGCCTGCGACATTCAAGTCGACCCAGTGAATCCAGATCGTGCCCGCAGGCGCGAGGTTCAGGCCGGTGATCGACGCGGAAATCGCCGTGCGGTTCGCGGCCGCGTTGCCGTCCAGTTTGCCGACAACGGCCGTGGTGTTGGGCGAACTGAAATCCAGCGCATCCACATTGACCCAAGTCGCCGCGCCGTCGGTCAGCGAAGTGGCATTCGTGCTGTACTGGAAATCCAGCCGGTCGGCGCGACCGGTGGCGCCGAGGCGCCACTGCTCGCCCGTGTAGGCGACGGTAATCTCGCTCAGCGAATTGCCGGTGTCGTTGCGCAGCCGCGCGCCAATCGTCGATGCAAGACTGCCGGATTGCAGCGTGCCGAGTGCGCGATCGGTGCTGGTACCCGTTCCGTAGCTGTAGGTGTCGCCGGAATTGAGCGAGCCATCATTGGCCGTATAGGCCGAATTCGCATTCGTACCCGACTCGGAAAAGTACCAGCCGCTCGGCAAGGTCGTGCCGGTGCCAGTGGGGGCGAGGCTGTCGAAGGTTTGCACGGCCGGCGCGCCGCCGACCAGCGAAACGTCCTGCGCAAAGGCGGCCGGAACCGCGAAAGCAAAAAGCAGAGCCAGCGCGGCCTGCGCCGCGTATCGTTGAATCCCCATGATTTCCCCAGAAATAAGTCCGCGAATCGTGCGGACATGCGCCAATGTATGATGGACCAGCGCCCGAAGCAAATCACCGCATCGCGCGGTGGGCGCGCACCTGCGACACCTTGTATAATCCGCGCTCTCACGCGGTGGAAGAAGCGGCGCAGCCGCTGCCGAAGGCGCAACGCCCGTAATCGCTCAGGCCCGATACCGCCGCGCGGAAAAACTCTGGAGAGACCGGCCCGCAATCCAGCGCGGCATCCGGCGCCGAAGGGGCAAGAAGCGCATGCTTCCAAACTCTCAGGCAGAAGGACAGAGGGGCGGTTCGCGTGCACCACCGCACGCGTCATCGGGTGCCCAAGCCATGTCCAAGAATCCCTCGCTGCGCGAACTCGAGCAGCACGACGCCTTCATCGACCGCCACATCGGCCCGAACGACGCCGAGATCGCGCGGATGTTGCGCACGCTCGGTTTCGATTCGATCGAGGCGATGACCGACGCGATCGTGCCGGCATCGATCAAGTCCTCCAAGCCGCTGGCGCTGCCCGAAGCGATAAGCGAAGTGGAAGCGTTGGCGAAAATTCGCGCCGTCGCCGACCAGAACAAGGTGTTCAAGAGTTTCATCGGCCAGGGCTATTACGGCACGCACACGCCGAACGTCATCCTGCGCAACATTCTGGAAAATCCCGCGTGGTACACGGCCTACACGCCGTACCAGGCGGAGATTTCCCAAGGTCGCATGGAAGCCTTGATCAACTTCCAGACGATGTGCGCCGACCTCACCGGCATGGAAATCGCGAACGCTTCGTTGCTGGACGAAGCCACCGCCGCGGCCGAGGCGATGACGCTGGCGAAGCGCTCGGCCAAGGCCAAAGGCAACACGATCGTGGTCTTTGGCGATGCGCATCCGCAAACCATCGAGGTCATGCGCACGCGCGCCGAACCGCTGGGACTTGTGATCAAACAGGCGAACTCCGCCGCCGAATGGGATGCCGCGATCGCGGCCGATGATTACTTCGCGGCGCTGATCCAGTATCCGGCGAGCAGCGGCTGGCTGATGGACTGGAGCGCCGAGGTCGCGAAGATCCACGCGAAGAACGCGCTGGCGATCTTCGCCACCGACCTGCTTGCGCTGACCCTGCTCAAGTCGCCGGCCGAAATGGGCGCGGACATCGTCGTCGGCAACTCGCAGCGTTTCGGCGTGCCGTTCGGTTTCGGCGGCCCGCACGCCGCATTCATGGCCTGTCGCGACGCCTACAAGCGCTCGATGCCGGGACGCCTGATCGGCGTGTCGATCGACGCCGAGGGCAACACCGCGTACCGCCTCACGCTGCAGACGCGTGAGCAGCACATCCGTCGCGAGAAGGCGACGAGCAACATCTGCACCGCGCAGGTTCTGCTGGCGGTGATGGCGTCGATGTACGCCGTCTACCACGGCCCGGACGGCCTGACGCGCATCGCTTCGCGCGTGGCGCGCCTGGCCGCGATCCTCATGGCCGGATTGCGCGAGCTCGGTTTCACCCAATCCCATCATCCCAACGGCTTCGACACGATCAGCCTGAAGACGGACGCGCGCACCGACGCCATCGTGGCGCGTGCGGCGGCCATGGGCGCGAACCTGCGCAAGGCGTGGGACGAATACATCTGCATCTCGCTGGACGAAACCAGCACGCGCGCCGACGTCGAGCTGCTGTGGCGCATCTTCGGTGGCGACGCGGCGAAGCTGCCGTCCATCGACGCGCTCGACCAAACCGCGCCGTCGTTGATCCCGGTCGAGCTGCAGCGCACGTCGAAGTTCCTCACCCATCCCGTGTTCAACACGCACCACAGCGAGCATGAATTGCTGCGCTACCTGCGCGCGCTGGCGGACAAGGATCTGGCGATGGATCGCACCATGATCCCGCTGGGTTCGTGCACGATGAAATTGAACGCCACTGCCGAGATGATCCCGATCACCTGGCCGGAATTTGCCAACATCCATCCGTTCGCGCCACCCGAACAAACGCAGGGTTACAAGGAATTGATCGACGGACTGGAAGCGCAGTTGGTGGAAATCACCGGCTACGACGCGGTCAGCTTGCAGCCGAATTCCGGCGCGCAGGGCGAATACGCCGGGTTGCTGGCGATCCGCGCCTGGCACCGTTCGCGCGGGCAGGGTCATCGCGACATTTGCCTGATCCCCGAATCGGCGCACGGCACCAATCCCGCTTCCGCGCAGTTGTGCGGCATGAGCGTGGTGGTGACGAAGTGCGACGCGAACGGCAACGTCGACGTCGCCGACATCCGCCGCGCGGCGGAAAAGTATACCGACCGGCTCGCCGCGATCATGATGACGTATCCGTCCACGCACGGCGTGTTCGAGGAAGACGTCGTCGAAATCTGCGAAATCGTGCACAAGCACGGCGGACAGGTCTACACTGACGGCGCGAATCTCAACGCGCTGGTCGGCGTTGCCAAGCCGGGCCAGTGGGGCAGCGACGTCTCGCACCTGAACCTGCACAAGACGTTCTGCATCCCGCACGGCGGCGGCGGTCCGGGCGTCGGGCCGTGCGCGGTGAAGTCGCATCTCGCGGAGTTTTTGCCCGGAAGAAAATCCGGCATGGTCAGCGCGGCGATGTTCGGCAGCGCCTCGATCCTGCCGATCTCGTGGATGTACATCACGCTGATGGGCCAGCAGGGATTGCGCAAGGCAACGCAGGTGGCGATGCTCAACGCCAACTATCTCTCCAGGCGGCTCGCCCCGCACTACGAAACGCTGTACACGGGGCGCAACGGACTCGTCGCGCACGAGTGCATCCTGGATTTGCGTCCGCTGGAGAAAACCAGCGGCGTGAGCGCCGAGGACGTGGCCAAGCGCCTGATTGATTTCGGCTTCCACGCGCCGACGCTGTCGTTCCCCGTTGCCGGCACGCTGATGGTCGAGCCGACCGAGTCCGAATCGCTGCATGAACTGGATCGTTTCATCGACGCGATGATCCAGATTCGCAACGAGATCCGCGCGATCGAAGACGGCAAGCTCGACCGCGACGACAATCCGCTCAAGTATGCGCCGCACACGGCGAGCGTGGTTTCCGCGAGCGAGTGGAAGCGCGCCTATCCGCGCGAACTCGCCGCGTTCCCGCTGGCCTCGCTCAAGACCGCGAAATACTGGCCGCCGGTCGCGCGCGTGGACAACGTCTACGGCGACAAGAACGTGTTCTGTTCGTGCGTGCCGATCGAGGCATTCGCCGGCGAGCCCGAGGCGTTCAACGAGCCGAATGTGATGTGACGAAACCTGCGCGAACCGCGAGGCAGGCTCGCGGTTTGCACGGTCGACCTGCCGCGTAGCGATCGGCTAAAGCGCTGCCAGGAACGCAGCCAGATCCTGTTTCTGCTGTGCGCCGAGGTTGAGATTGAAGCGCGTGTTGTAGAAATTGACGGCGTCCATCAGCGTCGCTGCCGAACCGTTGTGGAAATACGGCGCGCGCGCGGCGAGTCCGCGCAGGATCGCACCCTTGAACTTGCCGATATCGGCCCACTTGCCGGTGAGTAATGCGCGCCCGGGGTCGGTCGTTTGCACGCTGGCGCCGGTCTGGTTGTTGGTCAGCGTGTAGAGCGGCATGTCCGGCGTACGCCGCGAAGCATCGGTCAGACCGATGTCGAGCGGTGCGGCGACCGAGTGGTTGCCGACGTTCGGCGTGTCGTGGCAGGTGCTGCAGTGGCCCTGGATCGACGGTTGGCCGGTGACGTCGTTCAAACCCGCGACGCCGGTAATCGCGATCGGAAACGTGTTGAACAGCGCCTCGCCGCGCTGGATCGCCGCCCGGGCGCGTGCCGTGCGGCCATTGTCGTGTTGCGTTGCCCATGCATCGAACAGGTGCATCGCGGACGGATCGAAGGCAGCGCCGGTCGGATCGGCGCCGAGAGCATCGTTGATGCCGACGTAGAAGCGCAGGTTGGCCAGCACGCGCGGCCCGCCGATCGCGTCGTCGTCGTTGAGCAAGCCGGCATTGTCGTCGCTGATCTGCGCAGTGCTGAGTCCTGATTCGAAGGCGACGATTTGCGCCAGCACGGCGCCGCTCGGCGCGGCCGCGCCCTGCGCATGGCCGAGTACCGCATCCTTCGCCTGCGAGGCAAGGCTCGCGTCGAGGTCGGCACTGTCCACGCCGGCGTCCATCGGCGGCTTGAACGGCGCCGCGGTTTCGCGTCCGTCCCACATCACCGTGGTGAGAAAGCCAAGGTTGGTGGAAGGCAGCGGACGCCGGAACAGCGATAGTTCCGCCGCGCTCGCGTAGTGGAAGGGATCATCCACCGCGGTCAGGCTGAACTCGGCATTGGCCGGAATCGGCAAGCCGACGCGGATCAGGCCGCGATCGAGCAGCAGCGTGTAGGCTTTGCGGCGCGCGGCGAGGGTGGACACGTCGGCGAACGGCGAAACCGAACCGTCGTTGGTGCGAAAGATCGGATCCAGGCCTTGCGTGGCATCGAAGCGCTGCTGCAATTCCGCGGGCGTGACCGTCCAGCCTTGCGCCTGACGGTGGCAGGAATTGCAGCTGCGGCCATTCGTGCCGAGGCTTTGGAAGAAAGGATTGCCGGTGTCGATCGTGCCCGCCGGCGTGAACGTGCGCAGCCAACCGTTGGCGTCGGGCGTCGTCAGAGGGTCGGATCGGAAGGCATCGGGCGCCGCGGCCATCGCGCCGAACGCGCAGGCAAGCGCCAGGATTGTTGTCGCGGGACGCACCGAATTGCGGCACAGGCGTTTCATGCTGGTCTCCTGGCGCGGGTCTCGCGCCCCATACGATTGCCCCTGTGACGACGAGTAACGCCGAATGAGAACGGATTGCGACATCGCTGGCGCCGCTATTCCGCCGTGGTCGGATCGATGATGGACTTCACTTCCTCGACGCTATTGGCGGGAAATCCGCCCTGGCGCGCGTGCTCACGCACCATCGCCTCGTTCGGCGCAATGTAGACGCAGTACACCTTGTCGGCAGTCACGTAGCTTTGCAGCCACTGAATCTGCGGACCCATGCCGCTGAGCACGCCGCAGGATTTCTGCGAGATGGCCTTCAGCTCCTGCGTCGTGAGTTTGCCGGCGCCGGGAATTTCACGTTCGATGACGTACTTGGGCATAGCGGTTCTCCGTATTGGTAAGCGGAAATCGTTGGCATGACGATTCCACCGATGCACCCCTGCGGGATCGGTCAACGCCGGATGGCGTGGAACTGCGACAATCAGTGCGGCGGCGAATCCGGATATGCGTCGGATTTGCCGGACAGCTCGCGCAGCAGTGCCTTGGTCTGCGGGGCCAGTTCGCTGGCCGGTGCGCCGACGGCGATGGCGTCGAGCGCGGTGCGGCGCGCGTCGTCCGTACGCTTGAGGTCGCGCAGGATCTGCGCCTTCTGCACCAGCATCGTCACCCGGTGCGATTTGTCCGCCGGCGCCACGCGCTGCCAGTCGGCGAGCGTGCGGTCGATCTCGCGCAAGGCCTCGTCGTTGCGGTCGAGCAGCCACAGCGCCTGCGCATGGCCCTGGCGGATCAACGCGTCCTCGCGCGAAGTGCCTTGGCCGGCACGCTCGAGCACGGCCAGTGCTTCGGCGGATTCGTCCGCGGCGGTCTTGTAATCGCGTTGCTTGACCGCGACGTTGGCCAGCGTCGACAGCGAATACGCCACGGTCGGATGGTCGTTGCCGAACAAGGCGCGGCGTTCAGCGAGCGCCTTGCTCATCTGCGTGCGCGCCGCGTCGAGCTGGTCCTGGCGGTAGTAGGCCATGCCGAGGTTGTTGCGCGCGCGCGGACACACTTCGTCGGCGAAATGCGCGCGTTCGCACATGCCGATCGCGTTGCCATAATCGGTCTGCGCCTCTGCGAAATGGCGCTGCGCGACGGCGACGTTGCCAAGCGCATCCCAGGTCTTGGCGATTTCCACATGATCGCCGCCGAATACTTGCCGCTGCATCGCCAGCGCCTGGCCGAGCAGGGACTCGGATTCGGTGAATTTCTCCTCACGCGCGAGAATGGCGCCGAGGTCGCGCAGGGTTGCGGCGATGGCGTCGTGCGGCGCGGTGTAGATCTGCTGCTTGAGCGCGAGCAATTCGCGGAAACGCGTTTCCGCGCCGGACAAGTCGCCGACGCCGTCGTGTGCGGTGGCGAGACTGTCCATGGCCGCGACATAGCGGTCGTCGCGGGCAACTTTGAGGGTTTGCCATGACGCCAGCGCGGGTTGCAGCGTCGTGATCGCCTCCGGATAGCGCTGCGCTTGCGTCAGCGCGTTGCCGACTTCGAACTGCGCTGCCAGCGCCGCATCGCTGTTCTTGCCGTACAGCCGCAGTGCGGCATTAGCCGCCTCGCGCCGGTCCGCGATCGCGGCATTGGGTTTGCCGAGCGTCATTTCCGCCGCGGCCTGCACGCTGAGCGCACGCAGCAGATCGGCATCGGGAGCAGCGCGCGCCGCCGTCATCAATGCGGCAAGTTCGGCCAGCGCACCGGCATTGTCGCCGGCACGCTGCCGCGCCTGTGCGTGGGCCACGCGCGCATGCCGCACGGCGCGTGCGTCGTCAGAGGCGCTGGCGGCGCGGCCGGCTTCCTCGAACAGGGCTTGTGCGCGGTCGAAGCGCGCCATCGACAATTCCACTTCGCCGAGCGTTTGCGCAAGGTCCGCATGCGTAAGCGGATCGAAGTTGCCCGTCGCCAGGTGACGCCGCGCCGCTTCGACGAGCGCTTCGGGCGTCGGGCGCTGGTCGCGTGGCAGATGCGCGCGCGCGGCGTCGAACAGACCGACCACGAAATCGCGCACGGTGTTGGCGCGGGCGGCCTCGCGCCGCGCCACCTGGGCCTGCCACAAGGCGAGGCCGAGCGCAGCGAAGATCGCGGCCAGGAACATGGCGGTGACCACGACGCCGCCACGGTGGCGCTGCACGAACTTGCGCGTACGGTACAGGCGCGATGGCGGGTGCGCGATCACCGCTCGCCCGGTCAGGTAGTTGTCGAGATCGAAGGCCAGCGCGCCAGCGGATGCATAACGCCGTTGTGGCTCCTCGGCCAACGCTTTGAGCAGGATGTTGTCGAGGTCGCCGCGCAGGGTCTTGCGCAGGCGTGCGCGGTCGATGCGCGGCACGGTCGTGTCGGATACTTCATTGACGCGTGAGGATGGTCGCCGCGTCGGCGTGCCGCCGGGACGCAGGCCCAGCAGCAGTTCGTGCAGCAGCACGCCGAGGCCATACACGTCGGTCGCGGTGGTGATCGCGCCGCCGCGCAACTGTTCCGGCGCGGCGTAATCGGGCGTGAACACCCCGACCGTGCCGGACGTGGCGGCATCGTCTTCTTCGATCAACTTGGCGATGCCGAAGTCGAGCAGCTTCACCGTGCCGTCGGTCGCGACCAGGATGTTCGACGGCTTGATGTCGCGATGCACGATCAAATTCCGGTGCGCTTCGGCAACGGCGCGGCAGACGTCGACGAACAGGTGCACGCGCGCGCGCACGTCGAGATTGCGCGTTTCGGCGTAACGCGTGATCGGTACGCCGTCGACGAATTCCATGACCAGGTACGGAATGCCCGACGCGGTCACGCCGCCGTCGATCAGGCGTGCGATGTTGGGATGCTGCAATGCCGCCAGCACACGCCGTTCGCGCTGGAACAGGCGCTGTTCCAGTTCCGAGTACAGGCCACGGCGCAGCAGCTTGATCGCGGCCTGCTGGCGGAAATCCGCATCCTCGCGCTCGCCGAGGAAGACCGCCGACATACCGCCCTGGCCGAGCGCGCGCACGACGCGAAACGCGCCGAAGCGGCTGCCGATCAAGCCCTCGGGCGCGAGGTCGCGCGCGGCCAGGCGCGCGGCGTGCTCGCCCGCCGTGGTGTCGAGAAAGCCGTGGCCGCTGTGTGCGGCGAGCAGTTGGCGCAGGCGCTCGCGCGAGTCCGTGTCAGCCACGTGCGATTCGAGCCAGGCCTCTCGCGCCTCGGGCGGCTGCTCGAGCAACGCATCGAAGGCCTCGCGCAGGGTGTTCTGCGTGGTGGAATCGGTGGCTGGCGTCATTGCTGCGAAGAACGCCATTGCGCGGCAGTATGCGACATCCGTTTCAGGCCAGCGCGTCGTGCAGGAAAGCGCGCGCGAACGCCCAGTCGCGGTCGGCGGTGCGCCGGGTCACGTTGAGTTGTTCGGCGACCTGTTCCAGTGGCAGGCCGGCGAAATAGCGCAACTCGACCACGCGCGCGGCGCGCGCGTCGACGGTTTCCAGTTGCGTCAGCGCCGCGTCCATGGCCAGTGCGCTTTGCGCATCGTCGATGGCGAGGCGGCCGTCGCTGCCGGTCAGGGTCACCGCGATCCAGCCGCCGCCAGCGCATTGGCGCAGATGGTCGCGTGCGCGGTCGGCGAGCAGATGGCGCATGGCGCGTGCGGCGTAGGCGAAGAATTGCGCCGGGTGCGAAAACTTCAGTTCGTCCTGCGCGCCGATGCGCAGGTAAAGTTCGTGCACCAGCGCCGTGGTGTCGAGCGTGCCGCGATCACGCTGCCCAAGCTGGCGCGCCGCCATCGCTTTCAGACGCGCGTAGACCGCGTCGAACAAGGCGTCCGCCGATTCCGGCACGTTGGGCGTAGAGGGCTCGGGCATGCAGCCATTCTAGGGCGATTGCTGCGCCGCGGCGTGGCAAACCGTCACGGTTCGCGTATCAAGGCGCGAATCCGATGAGGGGGAGGGTGGCCCGCCGCGAGCAATCGCGGCGGGTTTTTGCTTTCCACCGCTTACAATCGCGCCATGTCCGCGCGCGCCGACCTCGACGCTTTCGTGCAAGCCCGCTACGCGCAAGTGCTGGCGCGCTGCCGCGCGGCGGGCGTCGTGCTGCACGACGATGCCGGAGTGGCCGAGCATGTGCAGCGCGTGTTGCTCGCCAGCGACTTCGCCTTCGATGCGTTTTCGCGCGATCCGCACCTGCTCGACGCGGATGCGCTCGAGCGCCTTGCCGATCCGCGCCACGCCAACGCACGGCCGTTGGCGTTGCCGCAGGGTCTGGACGATGCCGCCGCGATGGCCGCGCTGCGCCGCTACCGCCGTGCCGAGGCGTTGCGCCTGATCTGGCGCGACGTCAACGGTCTGGATCACGTCGAGCAAACCCTCGCCGGTTCCAGCGCATTGGCCGAAGCCTGTCTTTCCGCCGCACTGGCGTCAGCGGAAAACCTGCTCGTGCACCGGCATGGCACGCCGCGCAATGTCGAGGGCGTGGCGCAACGACTGGTCGTGATCGCGATGGGCAAGCTCGGCGGCGGCGAGTTGAATTTTTCCTCCGACATTGATCTTGTCCTCACCTTCGCAGACAACGGCACGAGCGACGGCGAGCGACCGCTGGCGAACGAAGCGTACTTCGCGCGCCTGGGCCAACTGCTGGTGAAACTGCTCGCCGAGATCACGGTCGACGGCTATGCCTTTCGCGTCGACCTGCGCCTGCGTCCGTTCGGCAACGCCGGGCGCGTGGCCTTGCCGTTTGCCGCGATGGAGCAGTACTACCAGCGCGAGGGGCGCGACTGGGAACGCTACGCATGGATCAAGGCGCGGCCGGTTGCGGGCGACGCCGTCGCCGGCAAGCGCCTGCTCGAAACGCTGCGTCCCTTCGTCTATCGCAAATACCTGGACTACACCGCGTTCGCCGGCCTGCGCGAGATGAAAGCGCTGATCGACACCGAAGTCGCGCGCAAGGACCTCGCGTCGAATCTGAAACTCGGGCCCGGCGGAATCCGCGAGATCGAATTCGTCGTGCAGTTGCTGCAACTCATCCGCGGCGGCCGCGAACCATCCTTGCGCGAAACCGGCTTGCTGCCGGCGCTGGCCGCCTGCGAACGCCTCGGCGCGATGTCGTTGTCCAGCGCGAAGCGCCTGCGCGAGGCTTACCGTTTCCTGCGCCGCGTGGAAAACCGCGTGCAGATGCTGCGCGACGAGCAAACCCACGACGTGCCTGAAGACGACTTCACGCGCGCGCGCATGGCGGACGCGCTGGGATTTGCGGATTGGGACGCGTTGGCACAGGAACTGGCCCGCGTGCGCGGCGCAGTCGCCGCCGAATTCGCCGACCGTCTCGGTGCTGAAAAACCCGCGACTGCAGCCGATGCGGATGCGGCGCAGGCGTATTGGCAAGGCCTGGCCGGCGGTGCCGCGAAGCCCGCGCAGCTTGCGCAAATCGGCTTTCGCGATACGGAGAACCTGCGCAATTCATTGCAGGCGTTGGCCACCGGTGCGGGCGCGCGCGCGCTTTCCGCGCGCGGGCGCGGACGCCTGGATCGACTCGTGCCGCATCTGTTGCAGGCGGCGGCGGCCAGCGCCGCGCCGGATGTCTGCCTGGAGCGATTGATACGCTTGTTGCACGCGGTGCTGCGGCGCTCGGCTTATCTGGCCCTGCTCGAAGAGCGCCTCGCCGCGCGCAGGCGCCTGGTCGAAGTCTTCGCCGGCAGCGCGCTGCTTGCCGAGCGCGTGATCGAGCATCCCTTGCTGCTGGACGATTTGCTTGGCGTGCAGTCCGATGCGCAATTGCCGGATCGCGGCGCGCTGGATGCGGAAATCGGCCGGCGCATGGCCCTCGTCGATGCCGGCGACGCCGAGGGCGCGATCGAAATTCTGCAGGAAGAAAAGCAAAGCGCCGCGTTCCGCATCGGGCTTGCGTATCGCGGCGGGCTCCCCGCCAATGCAGCCGCGCGGGCGCTGAGTGAAGCCGCCGAAGTCGTCGTGGCGCGCGCCCTGATGTTGGCCGAGCACGACCTTGCGCGAGCCCACGGCAAGCTCTCTGGCGGCATCGCCGTGATCGGCTACGGCAGCCTCGGCGGCGCCGAGCTCGGCTTCGCCTCCGACCTCGACCTCGTCTTCGTCTACGACGGCGACCTGGCCCAGGTCGAAAGCGATGGCGCGCGGCCGCTGGAAGGCGTGCGCTATTTCGCCCGCATCGCCCAGCGCGTGGTGCATTGGTTGACGACGCAGACGCGCGCCGGAAAACTCTACGACGTCGACGTGCGCCTGCGCCCGGATGGTGGCAAGGGCCTGCTCGTGGTCGGCGTGCAGGCGTTTGCCGGTTACCTGCGCGAGCGCGCCTGGATCTGGGAATCGCAGGCGCTGGTACGCGCGCGACCGATCGCCGGCGACGCGCAGGCTTGCGCGAAATTCGCGGCGTTGCGCGCGGAGTGGCTGGCACAATCGCGCGATCGCACGCACGTGCTGGGCGAAATCGGCGCGATGCGCGCGCGCTGGCGCGCCGAGCGCGACCGTTCCACGGATTCGCTGCTGGATCTGAAACAGGGCGCGGGCACGTTGCTCGACATCGAGTTCATCCTGCAAACGCTGGTGTTGCTGCACGCGCAAACCGAGAGGCGCTTGCTTGGCAGCGGCAACAGCACGGATTTGATCCGCATCGCGGGCGCCACCGGCGTGTTGCCGGCAGCGCATGCGGACGCGCTGGCGCAGGCCCATGCGGCGCTGCTCAAGCGCGCCCTGGATTGCACCCTGGATGCGCGTCCGCGACTGGTCCCACGCGACGCCGAACTGGATCGGCATGCGCAAGCGGTGCTGCGAATCGCCGAAGAAATCGGATTGCGATTCGGCTGATTCAATCGCCCGTCAGTGCCGCTACGACGTCCGATCGCGTCGACTCCAGTACATGCCAGACCTTGGTCGCAATCGCAGCGAGTTCGCGCAGCGGCGGCAGTTGCGGCAATGTGGACAAATCCACATTGGCATCCAGCGGATGCAGCCAGCCTTGCGCGCGCAATTCGGCGTGCAGGTCGGTCAATTTGCCGCGCGCGGAATCCGGCAGCAGGCTGAATAGCGGTTTGCCGGTGGCGCTGGCTTCGGACAGCATGTTCACCGAATCCGGCGTAACCACGATGCGGTCGGCGGCGGCCAGATAACCCGGGTAGGGGTTTTCGCCGTCCTCGGGCCCGTTCCAGAAATGCACGCAGTCGGCGTGCAGGCGTTCGCGCGAGGCGCGTCGCCACGCAGCCGGCGTGCGTCGCGAGGTCGATACCATCAGGCTGCCGCCATCGCGCGCGACGAGCGCGTTGATGCGAGCCAGAAAGACGTCGAACCAGGCGTCATCCATGTCCAGTCCGCGGCGCGGGCCGCCGATCAGCACGGCCATGCGCGGCTGCGGCAATTGCGCCAGCGTGGGGAAGCGCGCAAGTCCATCGCCGAGCCAATCCTCGTCCACCGGATTGAGCGCGCCGATGGTCTGGATGACGTTGGCGCCGGTCAGGCCGTCGTGGCGCGGCGCGACAACGAGATCGAAGTGTTGCGGATCGATGCGCGGATCGAGAATCTGCACGGTGAAGGTCTTGCCGCCGCTGGCGGTTCGCAACCAGCGCATGAGCGTGGCGCCGTCGCGGCCGCAGCCGATGGCGAGCGCCGGCCATGGTTCGCGCAGGCGCCGGCGCAAATCCGCATCGACGCAGATACGCAGGCCGACCGTCATGCGCGGCGCGAACCAGGCCCAGGGTCCACGCAGGCCGATGCGCAGCGACTCGGCCGGGACCTGCATGGCGCGGGCGAGGGCCAGCGCCTGGCGTTCGTTGCCCGCGGCACCGTCGGTGAGGATCCAGCAGGCAGGACTTGGCGATTCGGATGCGGACACGGGGCACGCAGCGTGCGGGAAATGTCGCATCATGCCGACCTCAAGCGCTTTACGGCAAGTCTTACGGTTCCCGCGCTACACTCGGCGCGCCGATCTTGGCAAACGCACCGATATCCGGAGGATAACCATGTTGCTACGCCGCTTGTTGCTGACGTCCCTGCTCGCCGCGAGCGCTTCGGCTTTCGCCGCGCCGCAAACCTTCACGATCGACACGCATCACACCCAGGTATCGTTCACCTACAACCACTTCGGATTTTCCAATCCGACCGGGCGCCTTGAGGACATCAAGGGCACGGTCGTGGTCGACGAGGCCGACTGGGGCAAGTCCTCGGTCGAGGTGACCATGCCGCTCTCCGGCCTGCACACGGGCGTGGCGGACCTGGACACGCACCTGAAGAAAGCGGATTTCTTCGACGCGGCGAAATTCCCCGACATCACTTTCAAGAGCAGCAAGGTGAGCAAGACCGGTGCCGAAACACTCGACATCGCCGGCGACCTGAGCGTGCACGGCGTGACCAAGCCTGTGACATTGCATGCGCGCATCAACAAGATCGGCGAAAACAAGATGATCAGTTCGCAATCCGCGGGCTTCGATGCCGACACCACGCTCAAGCGCTCGGAGTTCGGCATGGGCGCCTACGTGCCGGCGGTCAGCGACGAGGTTCACATCCACATCACGCTGTCGGCGGATGCCGCCAAGAAGTGATACTTTGATGCCTGCGCCTCTCCCGCGCGCGGGAGAGGCGAAAATTACTGGCTCTTCACGCCCTGATCCTTCAGGGCTTCCAGGTCGGCGAGCTTGACGCTGCCGACCGCGGCCTTGAGCGCATCGATGCTGTCGGCGTTGCCGCTGGCTTTCACGCTGAAGCGGTTGCCAAGGATGATGCCGTATTCGCCATACTTGCTTTGCGTGTCCCACTGCTCGTGGACGAGGCGACCGTCCTGCTTGTAGGTCTTGTCGTAGCCGTGGTCGGTTTGGTTGTCGGATTCCACCCCGACCGCGCCGGCCAGCGCCATGATGCCCTTGGCGCTGCCGGTGTCGGCGATCTCCAGATGCAGGGTATGCTGGCCGTCCGAATAGGTGGCGTTGGCGTTGGAAACCTGCATGCCCATCGCGCCATTGCGTTCGGCCGAAACCGAGGTGCGCGGCATGCCCGCGAGGCTGTCCGGCACGAAGGCCTTGATCGCGTCCGGCGCCAGCGCCTCGACCTGTGAACCGCCACCGAGCACGGCGCCAAGCATCTTGCCGGCGGCCTGCGCCTGCGCGTTGGCGTCGCCGGATTTTTGCGCGGCTTCCATCTGCTGGCTCGCCTTTTGCGCGTTCTGGCCCATCGCGACGAGCGCGCCGAGCGCGCTGCTCTTGTCCACGCTCACGTTGCTGCCGTTGTTGTCCAGGCTGATGTTGCTGCTGCCGATATGCAGGCCGCTGCTGCCCGCGCCAAACATCGCCGCACCGGTGAAGCTGGCGACAATGAGCATCAGGATCCAGCCGAGCACGATCGCGCAAATGATGCTGACCGCGGTGTAGCCGCCGGCCTTGTCGGGCGGACACTTCATCGTGTTCGGCAGGGCCAGGTAGAGCAGGTAGATCGAATAGATGCCGCCGGCGAGCGCGAGCAGCGCGCCGAGTCCCATGCCGAGGATGACGCCGACGCCGGCGATCCAGCTCGCGGTGTAGGCATAGGCGACGGTCTTCAGCGCCTGCACCTGGTTTTTCTGCGCGCCGAAGGTCCCGGCCAGCGCGTCGATGATCAGCGCCATCACGAAGACCATCGCCAGCGACAGCACGTAATACACGATCATGCCGGTGATGCCGGCGCCGATGCCGGTGTGCACGGTGACGCCGAACCAGGTGCTGCCGATGAGGCTGTTCTTGATGAAGCCGAACACGGCCGGAATCGCTGCCAGCACCAGGATGTAGTTCAGGTACAGGCTCTGTACCGATTCAGTCTCGCCCGCGATCACGGGCCACTCGGTTTTCGGCGTCAATAAAATGTTCTTGGCGCGCGCGATGAGCTTGTTGAAATCCACGATTTTGCCTCCCCGTCGGAACCCCTGTGTCCGGCCATCTTACCCGGTTCCGAAGGAAAGGGAATCGGCGTCCGGTCGCGGCGGCGGCGTGATCCGGGGCACGCCGCGCACGCGAATTGGTGCGCATCTTGCTAGACTTGTTGCAGCGCAATCGCCGATTCTCAGGGAATCCGTCATGTCCGCCTCTGCCGCCGCCGTTTCCGTCGCCTCCGTCGCCCGGGTCATTCCGGCCAACGCCGAGCATCGCTACAACGTTACCCACGCGGATCTGCCCTTGTCGTGCCCGATGCCGGGCATGAGCCTGTGGAATTCGCACCCCAAGGTGTACCTGCCCGTCGAGGCGACCGGCACCGCGCAATGTCCCTATTGCAGCGCGGTTTACACCTTGACCGACTGACGGCCGGCGCGTGACGGGGAGACGCCTTACCGTGGTGCAATTGCTGCCGGCCCTGAACGCCGGCGGCGTCGAGCGTTCGACCCTGGAAATCGGCGCCGCCCTGGTCGCGGCCGGGCACCGTTCCGTCGTGGTCAGCGCCGGCGGCCGCCAGGTCGAGCGCCTGGTAGAGCAGGGCAGCGAACACGTCGCGCTGGATATCGGCCGCAAATCCGTATTTGCCTTGCGTCATGTCGGCGCGTTGCGGCGCCTGTTCGCCGAACTCAAACCCGACATCGTGCATGCGCGCTCGCGCCTGCCGGCATGGCTGGCGTGGCGTGCGCTGCGCAAGCCTCCTGCGTCAAAGACGCCCGATTCAAGACCGCATTTCGTGACTACCGTGCATGGACTGAATTCGCCGGGCTGGTACAGTTCGATCATGACCCGCGGCGAGCGCGTGATTTGCGTGTCGAATACGGTGCGCGACCATGTACTGCGCCACTATCCGCACATCGCGCCGGCGCGACTGACGGTGATTCCACGTGGCGTGGATCCGGCCGAATTTCCGTTCGGCTACGCGCCGGACGACGCTTGGCGGCGCGGGTTTGCCGAGCATTTCCCGCGACTGGCCAGCGGGCTGCTGCTGACCTTGCCGGGACGCGGCACGCGCCTGAAGGGCCACGCCGATGCGATCGAACTGCTCGCCGGGCTCGTCGCGCGCGGCCTGGATTGCAAGTTGCTGCTGCTCGGCGCCGAAGAACCCGGGCGCGAGGCGTATTTGCGCGAATTGCGCGCCCTGGCCGAGCAACGCGGCGTCGCCGAACGCGTCGTGATTTCGCCGCCGCGCGACGACGTGCGCGAAATCTACGCGGTGTCCAATCTGGTCTTGCAACTTTCGACCAAACCCGAAGCGTTCGGCCGCACCGTGATCGAAGCCATTGCGCTGTGCCGGCCGGTACTTGGCTACGCGCACGGCGGTGTCGGCGAATTGCTGGCCGAGTTGTATCCCGATGGGCGCGTGCCGCCGGGCGACATCACGCGCCTGGTCGAACGCGCCGCGGAACTGCTGCGCCTGGCGCCGCCGATCGCGCCGCTCAGGCGTTTCCGTCTCGCCGACATGCAGGCCGCGACGCTGGAACTTTACGCGCAGATTGTTGGATGAAAGCCCTGTGGCCGACGTGGCTTGTGCTCGGTGTGCTGGTCCTGCTGCCGCTGGGACGCGCCTCGGAAGCGCCGCTCGTCGTCGGCGCCGTCGTCGGATTGATTCTGGCCTGGCGCCAGCGTGCGCTGTTACGTGCAGATGCTGGCGTGCGTTTGGCCGTGACCTTGTTCGCCTGCTACTGGCTGGCGGCACTCATCTCCGCGCCGGGCGCGGTCGCGCCGGAAAAGTCCTGGAGCACGGTCGGTGTACTTTTGCGCTTTTTCCCATTTGCGCTATTCGCCTGCCTCGCCATGCGCAAGGCAGTGTGGTGGCCGCTGCTCGTTGATGCCTGTGCCGCGGTCGTGGTGTTGTGGCTGCTCGATGCCTGGGTGCAGATCCTCACCGGCTGGAGCCTTGCCGGCGCCGAAACCGCGGACCGGCTTTCCGGCATCTTCGGAGCGGGAAATCTGAAACTCGGACCGGTACTCGCAGTGCTGTCGCCGTTTGTCTTCGTCGCGGCGCGCCGGCGCTGGGGCTGGCGCGGATTGGCGGTCGCCTTCGTGTTCCAGTTGATGCCCATCCTGTTCGCCGGTTCACGCGCAGCCTGGATCATGTATGCGCTGGTGGCGCTCGCTTTCGCGTGGATGCAGACACGCGCGCCGCTGCGTTTCGCCGCGTGGTCGCTCGCAGCGGCTTGCGCGGCGCTGCTCGGCATCGCCGCGGCCTGGCAGCATTCGGGTCGCTTCGACGTGCGCTTCGATCGCACCCTGCTGGCATTGCAAGGTTCGGAACAGGCGCTCGACGCCGCGTCCGCCGGGCGCCTGCGCATCTGGCGCACGGCGCTGGCGATGAGTGCGGCGCATCCCGTGGCCGGCGTCGGCGTGCGTGGATTCCGATTTGCCTATCCGCAATACGCGCAGGCCGGCGATGCTTTCGTCGACACGCAATCCGATCAAGGTGCGTTCCATGCGCACCAGGTCGTGCTCGAAGTGCTCAGCGAGACCGGCGGCATCGGATTGCTGTTGTGGCTTGTCGGCGCGACGTTCGCGATTCGTGCATGGTTGCACGCGGACGCGCGCGCGCGCGAACGCGCGCTCGCGCCCGCGCTCGCGCTCGCGGCAATGACGTTTCCTCTGAACACGCATCTCGCGTTCTATTCGGCGTGGTGGGGTCTGCTGCTTTGGTGGCTGCTTGCGCTGTATTGCGCGGCACTTGGCGCGGACGACGACGGGCGCCGGCGCGAATGAACCGGATCACTGCTTGCGCAGCAGGCTCACGGCAAGCGCGCCGATCAACGCGGCGCCGCCGACCAGCACGGACCACAGCAGCCAGGTCTTCCAGTCGCGGTGCGTCGGTGCGGGAGCCGGCGTATAGGCGGTAACGCCCAGCAGCGTCGCGCGCGCGCCTAGCGTGGCCAGCGGCGGTTGCCAGTCGTTGCCGAATTTCGCGCGCAGCTGGGCGAGTGCGGCATCGACGGGATAGTCGCCGCGGTGTGCGCGGACGCTGCCGGCCACGAGCCGATATGGCGCCGGACCTTGGGCGAGGAAGACGAAGCGATCGGGGCGGAACGCGACGCGCAACGTCGGTGCGTGGTCGAGTGGCGTGGCCGATTCGACGACCCAATCCTGCGTGCGCGGCGTCGGCGCGATTTCGATTTCATCGTTGACCAGGGCCGTGCCATCCTGGCGCAGGCGGAACGCGGTGAGATCCGCGCGCAGCACTTGCGGCACGCCGCTGGATACCCGCACATGCGCCAGCGAGTTGTCCGTGGCCAGTTCGAGCTTCAGCGCGGCGACCGCCAGCGGCGCCGGGAGCCGATAGCGAAAGGATGAGGTCCCGAGTGCCGGGCTTTCCCCAGCCTGTGCCGGTAGCGGCTGTGCGTCGACCCAGACACGGGTCGGCTGGATCAGCGTCGAGCGCGCCAGCACATGCGCACGCACGTGCAATTCGGCGATCGCGTTGCCTGCGTCGAGTCGATGCAGCCGCAGGTATTTGGCGCGGGTGCCGTTGAGCACGATCCGGTGCCGCGCCAGTTCGCTGCCGCCCTGGCGCAGGGCCATGACGACTGCGTTCGCGGCGAGCGGATGCCACTGCTGCAGATCGTCGCTGCCGCCGACGTCGAATCTCGCGTTCACGTCCGCGGCGGGGCTCCAGTCGAGCCAGAGGCTTTCGATTCCCGCGTCGAGTCCGCTAGCATCAAGCACGATGTCGGCGTTTGCCGGTGCGCCTGCCGCGGCGCTTTCGACCGTATCCAGGCGGCGCAGGCGGCCGTTCGCGTCGCGCTCGATATGCAGTTGCAGTGCGTCGACCGCGCCGGATTCGGCTGCCGGCGGCAGGACGAACAGCGGCAGATCGACATCGTTCGCCATCGACGTCGTGAATTGAACCGTGCGTGGCGCCATCGGCACCGCTTCACCGGCGGCATTGAGGATTTCGATGTCGCGCAAATCCGCGTCGTGCACGGCGCCATAGATGTCGGTATTCAGTTCCACCTGCCAGGCGGCGCTGTCGCTGCCGGTTTGCAATGGCCATGCGTACGCGTAGTCGTCCGCGCTTGCCGCGGCCGCCGCTGCGGACAACGAGAGGCAAAGCAGCATGAGGGCGAGTCTCATGCGTTTTCTCCGCTGGCACGGGGCGGTGCGGGTGCGAAATAGCCGACCGCGACGAGCAGCACGCCGACGACGAGCACGCCAACGATCGCGGCGAGATCGTGCAGGTGCTCGCGGTCGATCAACAACAGTTTGGCGATCACGACGCCCATCAGGACGGCACCGCCAAGCCACACCGCGCGCGAGCCGCGTTGCTTGCCGAGCAGCATCGCGGCGATGCCGGCGAGCGTCCACACGATCGACAGCGCCGCTTGCGCGAGCGCCGAGCGCCACAGTTCATCGGTCCAGGGCACGCCGCCGAGGAAGTGCGCGCCGCGCAGCGTGATCGCGGTCAGCAGCACGACCAGCGCGGCGGCGAGCAGGCGCGCGCGTGCCTCCGCGCTGAGCAAGGTCTTGCCTTCGCGCGCGGCGCGCACGTACCAGACGACGAGCAGCGCAAGGAAGCCGAGTTGCGCGAGTTCGAGCGGATTGAACAACGGCACATACGGCAGCGGTTCCGGGTTGCCCTCCACGAGGAGGCCGGCGCACCAGGCCACGCCGAGGCCAGTGGTGATTGTGGCGAGCAACGGTTTGCGCCCGCGTTCGGCAGCGTCGGCGTCCGGCCAACGCACGGGCGCGGCACGCACGAGCACGCACCAGAACAATGCGGCGAACGGCGCCAGCGCGGCCAGCGTCGTCCAGACGTAGTTGAGCCGCACATGCGAATCGGACAGGTGCGTGAACTCCGCGCCGAGCACAGCGGCGATGCTGGCGAGAAAGACGAAGTGCGCCGCGTACAGCAGCGCGTGCTTGCCGGTGGCAAGATCCGCCAGCGCGCGCAGCGTCGCGAACAGCCATAGCGCCCAGGCCGCCGCGCCCCAGCCTTCGAGTGCGCCGTGATTGTCCAGCGCGGTGGCGACGACGAACAGCGGCGCGAGCGCGAATGCGGCCAGCGCTGGCCAAGCGGCCTGCGCCCAGTTGAGGCGGCGGAAGCCTTCGGCGCCGAGCACGCCGGTAACCGCGAACAGCGCCAGGCTCCAATCCGAGCGCAGCGCATGCGGCGCAAAGCGCTCGATGTCGTGGGCGCCCGCAAACAGCCACCAGAACCAGCCCCACGCGAACAGCAGCATGGCCAGCGGCGCGCGCGCATCGCAGCGGTTGAGTAGGAAGGCGCTGGCCACGCCGGCCAGCGCGATCAGCAGGGCGCCGAAAAAATCACCGTTGAGGATTGCAACGGCAGCCTCGGGGGCTTTGCCGAGCACATCGTTGTAGTGATAGAAAAACGCGAAACCCGCGAATGCCTGCAAGGCGTAACCGATCCAGCGCGGAATCCGGCGCTGCTGGCGTAAACCCACCCACAGCACGGCGGCGCCTTCAATCGCCCACAGGCAGGCCGTGGAGCGCGCCGAGAACGCCAGCGGAATCGCCAGCGTCGCGAAGCCGAGCGCGAGCAACGCATGCGATTCGCCGAGCAGCTGCAAGCGCAGGCGGCGCAATTCGAGCCAGGCGAGTGGCGTATAGACCGCCGCCACTGCGAGCGCGCTCCACGCCATCGGCATGCGTGCGTAGTCCAGCAGTGCCGCCTGCAGCGGCAACGCGAGCAACGGTGTGCCGAACACCAGCGTGCCATCGATCAGGTCGCGCTTGTCCGGCGCCAGGCGCAGCGCGTAGGCGAGCGGCACGAGCAGATAGAACGCGAAGAACAGCACGAGAAAAGGCTCGGTGGACGCAAAAAATTCCGGCCGGTACTGCTGCACGCCCCAGGCGGTGCCGATTCCGAACGTGAAGGCGAAACCGAGCAGGTTCAGCGCGCGCCACGGCTTGATCCAGGCGATCGCGAAGATCGCCGCATTGAGCACGGCGTAATAGCCGAACAGGGCGACATGGCTGCCGTGTCCGCTCGATGCCAGGATCGGTGCGAGAAAGCCGCCGACGATCGCGAGCACGGCGAGCGCCAGGGCATCCTGCAGCACCGCGAGCAGGCCGGCGCCGGCGACGACGACAATGAGCAGCGCGAAGGTCAGTGCGGAAGGCAGCAATGCCCAGATGCGGTACGCGCCGAAGATCGTCAGGATCAGCACGCCGATGGCACCGCCCTGCAGGCTCAGCGCGAAGGCACGGTGCGAGTCGCGCTTGCGCCACGCGAACACGAGTGCCGCGAGCGCGGCGGCGGCGATGCCGAGCAGGCGCAATTCGATGGGCACGACCAGCCAGCCGGAGTCCGCGGCGTATTTGAGCAAGGCGCCGACGCCGAAGAACGATACGACGATGCCGACCTTGACCGGCACGTTGCCTTCGGTGAACCAGCGCTTCACGCGATCGATCATTTGCGTGAAGAAATCCGGTGGCGCGGGCGGCGCCGGAGTTTGCGGCTCGGGGGGCACGCGCTCCGGGATCACCAGTGCCGGCGCACGGTATTCCGCGATTGCCGGCTCGGGCGGCACGGACGCTGGCGTGGGTGCGGATTCGAGTCTGGGTTGTGGCGTGGGCGTCGGTGCCGGCGCGGGAGCGCCGCGCACGGGTTCAGCCAGACGCGCGCCTTGCACCGCGGCTTCGACACGCAGATTGCCCAGGCTTTTTTCGACGTCGGTCAAGCGCCGGCGCAGCGTGCGCAGTTGTCCCAGCAACAGGCCGATGCAGCCGCCCAGCAACGCCGCCGTCCAACCGGTGGGCTCGTCGAACACGCCGGCGCAAAACAAGGCGCCAAGTGCGGCGCCAACCAGCATAAACAGGAAAGTCATGTGCGATCCCCATCAGCACGCGAGCGGCGGCACCTTAGCATGATCCGTGGAAAGCGGCGCAAGGCATGCTTTGCCGGCGTCAATACAGCGATGTTTCTCCCGGCGGCCGCGTCTTGAAACGCTTGTGCACCCACAGGTATTGCTCGGGCGCCTCGCGCACCATGCACTCGATGCAGGCGTTGACACGCGCGGTGTCGGCAATGACGTCGGCCGATGGAAAATCTTCCAGCGGCGCTTGCAGCCGGATCGCATAGCCGCCGTGCGGTTCGCGCTTGTGGAAAAACGGGATCACTGCTGCATCCGACAGTCGTGCCAGATGATGCGTGGCGGTCAGCGTGGACGCGGTCACGCCGAAGAATGGCGCAAAAACCGTGTCCTTGCCGCGCATGTCCTGGTCCGGCGCATACCACAGCGTGCCGCCGCGCTTGAGGTATTTCACGCTGGCGCGCAGCTCGTCCTTGGTGAACATCGCCTCGGCGTAACCCAAACGTGCACGCAGCACCGCGCGCTCGAACACGCGATTGTCCATCACCCGGTACATGCCGGCGATGCGAATGCGTTGCGAGACGAGCCGGGCGCACAATTCCAGATGCGAGAAATGCGCGCCGACGAGCAGCACGCCACGGCCTTGCGCCCGGCAGCGTTGCAGGTGTTCGAGCCCTTCAATCCTGCACGGCACGCGCGCGATCGCGCGGTCGGATCCGAACCAGGCAAACGCGAATTCCACGAGCATGAGGCCGAGGTCGGCGAGATTTCGCTGCAGCAGGCGCGTGCGCTCGGTGTCGGACTGTTCCGGGAAACACACGGCCAGGTTGCGCTGCGCCACGCGCCGGCGCGCGCCGGGCAGGCGTGAGGTCAACAGACCCAGTCCGCGGCCAAGTGTCAGCAGCACGCGATACGGCAATTTCGCGATCAGGCGCACGATGCCGAGGCCGATCCAGGAGGGCCAATGACGGGGTGAAACCAGGGCAGCGGGGGGCATCGGCGGATTGTAGCCGGAGCGACCGTTATACTTCGTCGCCGCTTTCCGGGTTCGTCATGAAACTGCGCCGATTCATCTACACCGCCACCATGTATTTGCTCACGCCGGTGATCCTGTATCGGCTGGCGATACGCGGCCTGCGCTATCCGGAATACTTCCAGCGCTGGCAGGAGCGTTTCGGGTTTTTCGGCGATCCGCACATCCACGACAGCATCTGGGTGCATGCGGTGTCGCTAGGCGAGGTCAACGCGGCGATGCCATTGATCGACGCGCTGATGCGACGCTATCCGGACGCGCCATTCGTCATCACCACGGTCACGCCGACGGGTTCGGAACGCGTGCGTCGTGTCTACGGCGATCGCGTCTTCAACGTGTATTTGCCCTACGACTTGCCGGCCTCGATCCGGCGCTTCCTCGATCGCGTGCGGCCGCGCCTGGCGGTGGTGATGGAAACCGAGATCTGGCCGAACCTGTTCTTCGAATGCCGTGCGCGCAGCATTCCACTCATCGTCGCCAACGCGCGCTTGTCGGAGAAAAGTTTCCGCGGGTACGGCCCGGTGCGGCCGCTGGCAAAGAGCGCGCTGGCCAGCGCGCGCTACGTCGCGGCGCAATCGGCGACCGACGCGGGCCGCCTGCGCGATCTCGGCGCGGAACCCGAGCGACTCGGAATATTCGGCAACCTCAAGTACGACATGAGCGTACCGGCGGAATTGGACGCGCAGGCGCATCAGATGCGCACGGCATGGGGCGCGCGGCGTCCGGTGTGGATCGCCGCCAGCACGCACGAAGGCGAAGAAGAGGCCGTGCTCGAAGCGCACGCGGCGGTGCTGCACCGTTTCCCGGACGCGCTGCTGTTGCTCGTGCCGCGCCACCCGGAGCGCTTCAAACCGGTCGTGCAGGAGTGCCGCGAGGCCGGATTCGCCACGCGCACGCGCAGCGAGGAACGCATGGCAGCCTCGGACACGCAGTGTTTCGTCGTCGACACGTTGGGCGAATTGCTGCGGTTTTATGCCGCCGCCGATGTCGCCTTCGTCGGCGGATCGCTGGTGCCGATCGGCGGGCACAACGTGCTCGAGCCGGCGGCGCTGTCAGTGCCGGTGGTAGTCGGTCCGCAGACCTTCAATTTCGTGGAAATCACGGCGAGCCTGATCGACGCCGGCGCCGCGCTGCGCATTGCCGACGCGGCCGAACTGGCGACCACGGTGATCGAATTGCTGACCGACGCGCCCAAGCGCAAGCGCCTGGGCGTTGCGGCACGCGCCGCATTCGAGCGCGAGCAGGGCGGCGTGCTGCGCACCCTGGATGTCGTTGCGAAAGTGCTCGACGCGCTGCCAACGAGCGGCGCCGCTTGAGGAAACCTTTACTGCAAGAGCGCGTTCACCGCTTCCACATCCTTGATCGACACCTCGCCAGCCGCCTGCTTGAGTTGCAGGCCGCTGAGCACGAACTGATGCCGCGCGAGCGAGTAGGCACTTTGCGCCTGGAACACCGCCTGCTGCGCCAACAGCACGTTGACGATGGTCTGGGTGCCGACTTCGAAACCCGCTTCCGTGGCTTCCAGCGATTTTTCGGCCGAGGCCACGGCCTGCTTGTTCGCTTCCACTTCGCTGATGCCGGCGAGTACGGCGCGATAGGCGTTGCGCGTGCCGGCAATCACGCCGCGGCGGTTCAGTTCGAGCTGGTCCTGCGCCGCGTCGCGCTGGTAAAGCGCCTGATGCACCTGCGAATTCACCAGTCCGCCGGTAAACAGCGGCACGTTAAGCGTCACGCCGATCGTGGTGTCGCCCGACCAGCCGTTGCCGGGAATATTGGCCAGGGTGCTGTCGCCGAACGAACGACCGCCCGAGCCCCAGGATGGCGTGTCGGTGCGTACCAGCGAGGCCGAAAGGGTGGGCAAGTGGCCGGCGCGCGAGGCCGAGACGTTATCCTGCGCGGCAGTGAGCGAGAACTGTGAAAACGCCAGCACCGGGCTTTGCTTCAGCGCCAGATCGACCCAGGCCTGCAGGTTGTCGGGATTGGGTTTTTCCAGCGGCAGGTCGTCGCGCAACTTTTTCAAGTCGCCGAAGTCCCTGCCGGTGATCTGCGCCACGGTTTCGCGTGCGGTATCGACGCCGTTCTGCGCCTGAATCGTCTGCGCCCGGGCCGAGTCGTAGTTGGCGCGCGCCTGCTGCACGTCGGTGATTGCCGAAAGGCCGACCTTGAAGCGCTGTTCGGCCTGGTCGAGTTGCTTGGCCAGCGCCTTCTCGTTGGATTTGGCGAACGTGAGCTGGTCGTCGGCGGTGAGTACGCCGAAATAGGCGGATGACGTGCGCACGATGAGGTCCTGCACCGCGGCGTCGTAATTCGCATCGGCACCGTGCGCGTTCGCGCGGGCGCTGCGCAGACGCGAGATGTTGCCCCAGTCGAACAGGCTCTGGGTCAGCGTGGCCTGCGCCGCGCGCGAACGGCCCTGGCTGTTGCCGATGACCGGCACCAGTGCGTAATCGCCATTGCCGATCGGTTGCGGGCTGATGCTGGAACTGCGGCTGTCGCTGTGGCCATAGCTGAGGCTCGCGCCGAGTTGCGGCAGCAACGGCGCGCGCGCGATGCCGACGCCGGCTTCGGACGCACCCTTGTTCGCGCCAGCCGTGGCCAAGGTGGGATCGGCCTGTTGCGCTTGCTGGTAGATCTGCATCAGGTCTTCGGCACAGGCGGAGGCGGCGATGCCGCCAAGACCCAGCGCCAGCAGCGCCAATTTGATATTTTTATACATTCTCGCGTTTCCTTGGAAGTGATTGCGCCGCCGCTCAAAGGGCGAAACGTTGGGGCGGCTCGGCGTTGCGCAAGTAGGGCAGATCGGTTTCGAACAGGGCCGTGGCGCTCCAGGCGCCCGCTCCGGCTTGTGTGTACAGGGTGGCGCTCTGCACCGGCGATTGTCCTGCGATGGCGAAGATGCGGCCGCCGGGCTTGATCCAGCCGTGCCAGTGTTGCGGCAATTCGAAGATGGCGCCAGTGACAACCATCACGTCGAACTGGCGCGCGGGCTTGTATCCGCGCACCGCCTCGGCGGTTTCGACATGCGCGTTGGCGACCCCGGCGGCAGCCAGCCGGGTATTTGCGGCAGCGCTGAAATCCGCATGCTGCTCGACGCCGACCACTTCACCGGCGAGCCTGGCCAGACAGGCCGTGAGGAATCCCGAACCGGAGCCGATTTCGAGCACGCTCTCGCCGGGTTGCGGATCGATGGCCTGCAACACGCGACCCTCGACCACGGGTTTCATCATGACCTCGCCGTGGCCGAGCGGCAGGCACAGGTCAGCGAAGGCGAACGCGCGATGCGCCGGTGGGATGAAATCCTCGCGACGCACGGCGCTGAGTACGATCAACACGCGCTCGTCGAGAACGTCCCAGGGGCGCACCTGCTGGGCGACCATGTTGTGGCGGGCGAGTTCGATGTTCAGCGTCATGACGGATTGTTCCGGTGCCGAAAAGACCGAAAATCATAGGGGGTTGCGTGGTTTCCGGCAATCGCAAGATCGCCCGGAACGGCCCGCGACCGTAGTGCCGGAAGTCATCCAAACCATTTCTTGCGCGGGCGCATCGATCGCGCGCACGGCTGAAAAACCCGTTCCGACGCGGCATAATGCGCCTTGGGATCCCGGGTTCAAGCCGATGACGCGTCCAGCCGCCAAAACCGCAGGTCCAGGTCGACCGAAGGACCAGCAAAAGCGCGCCGCCATCCTCGATGCGGCCAAGCGCCTGTTCGTCGAGCGCGGCTACAACGCGACCAGCATGGACGCGGTGGCCAGCGCCGCGAGCGTGTCCAAGCTGACGGTCTACAGTCATTTCGGCGACAAGGACGCGCTGTTCACCGAAGCCGTGCGGCGCAAATGCGAGGAACAACTGCCCGCGCACATATTCGCGGCCGACCTGAAAGGCCCGCTGCGCGAACAGTTGCTGGAAATCGCGCGTGCGTTTTTCGCCCTCGTCACCAGCGACGATGCGCTGGCCGTGCACCGCACCGTGGTCGCAAACGTTCAGCAAGCCCCGCAACTCGGAGCGCTGTTCTGGGAAGCGGGGCCGGCGCGCGTGCAGGCCGCGTTCGATGCCTTCCTGCGCGAGGAAGTGGCGGCGGGCAAGCTCGACATTCCCGACACGCACCGCGCCGCCACGCAGTTCTTCTGTCTGCTCAAGGGCGAATCGCACGCGCGCATGGAATTCGGCTGTTGTGCCGCACTCAAGCGCCGCGAAATCGATGAGCACATCGCGGCAACGGTGGACATGTTCCTGCGCGCCTACGCGCCGCGCTGATGAGCGCCCGTCACTTTCCGCGACCGAATTCCGCGCCCAGCCAGTCGCCGATCATGCGCTTGTCGTAACGCAACGGATCGTTGTCGTTCGGCAGTCCGCGCTGCAGGTAGGCGAGGTCGCGCAACTTGGCCGAGCCTTCGCGCAAGGTCTTGTCGCTGGCGTCGGTCAGGCGGAAGTGCAGGCTCATGCGCGGCGGGTAGAGGTCCTTCAGGATGCGCACGTCCTGCATGTTCGGTCCGCGCCAAGGTTCGTAGTCGCCGGCCAGCTTGATGTCGTCGATGGTCACGTCCAGGCGTTGTCCGGCCGGCAACAGGCGCTCGGCGCGCCGGCGCAGGTAATCGCCAAGCGCTTTCTGCCATTGCGCCGGTTCCATGTAGCCGCGATGGGACGGATTCTGCTTCACTTCACTGAGCTGGTCGTTCGGCGCCCAGTTCACCTGGACCCTGGACGTGTCGGCGGCCTGGGCCATGGCCGAAGCGGCAAATAGCAACAGCAGGGCCGGAACGAGACTGAAACGCAATTGGGTTTTCATGGATGTCTCCGCAGTCGCACATCATGATAGACGTTGTATGGTGAAGTTTCGTCGCGCCAGCGCTCGCTTGTCGCCCCGCTTCGTGATTCAATGACGCCTTGAAGCGGGGGTGCTCCGGCTTGCCGGCGCTGAGACAGACCCTTGGTACCTGATCCGGACAATTCCGGCGTAGGAAGTCTTCGTGGCCTCGCTTCGTCCCCCCGCGCCAACGCGCAATCCATGCAGGACGAACCGATGAACGCATTGCCCAGCCTGATCCAGCAGACCGCCGAACTGTCCGAATCCGTCACGCGCCCGATTCCGGGTTCGCGCAAGATCCATGTCGCCGGTTCGCGTGCGGACCTGCGGGTGCCGATGCGCGAGATCGCGCTGGCCGACACGCCGTCGATGTTCGGCACCGAGAAGAACGCGCCGTTCACGACCTACGACACGTCCGGCCCGTACACGGATCCGGACCATCGTGTCGATTTGGCCGCCGGCCTGCCGGCGCTGCGCGCGCACTGGATCGACGAGCGCGATGATACCGAGCGCCTGTCCGATTTCACCTCGCCGTTCACGCGCCGCCACGCCAGCGCGCGCGAGCTCGACGACGTGCGCTTTCCGGCGATCCCGAAGCCGCGCGTCGCGAAATCCGGCAAGAACGTGTCGCAGATGCACTATGCGCGGGCCGGCATCGTCACGCCGGAAATGGAGTTCATCGCGATTCGGGAAAACCAGAAGATCGATGCGATCCGCGAGGCGCATCTGTTGAAACAGCATCCGGGCCAGTCGTTCGGCGCGGCGATCCCGAAACTCATCACGCCCGAATTCGTGCGCGACGAGGTCGCGCGCGGGCGCGCGATCATCCCGAACAACATCAATCATCCCGAATCGGAGCCGATGATCATCGGCCGCAATTTCCTGGTGAAGATCAACGCGAACATCGGCAATTCGGCGGTGACGAGTTCCATCGCCGAGGAGGTCGAGAAGATGGTGTGGGCGATCCGCTGGGGCGCCGACACGGTGATGGACCTGTCCACCGGCAAGCACATCCATGAGACGCGCGAATGGATCTTGCGCAATTCGCCGGTGCCGATCGGCACCGTGCCGATCTACCAGGCGCTGGAAAAAGTCGGCGGCGTCGCCGAAGACCTGACCTGGGAATTGTTCCGCGACACCCTGATCGAGCAGGCCGAGCAGGGCGTGGACTACTTCACGATCCATGCGGGCGTGCGTTTGCCGTTCGTGCCGCTCACCGCGAAGCGCGTGACCGGAATCGTTTCGCGCGGCGGATCGATCATGGCCAAGTGGTGCCTCGCGCACCACAGGGAATCGTTCCTGTACGAACGCTTCGAGGAAATCTGCGACATCATGAAGGCCTACGATGTCGCGTTCTCGCTCGGCGACGGCCTGCGCCCGGGTTCGATCGCCGATGCCAACGACGCTGCGCAGTTCGCCGAACTCGATACCCTGGGCGAACTGACGCAGATCGCGTGGAAACACGACGTGCAGACCATGATCGAAGGTCCCGGCCACGTGCCGATGCACCTCATCAAGGAGAACATGGATCGTCAACTGGAGAAGTGCGGTGAGGCGCCGTTCTACACGCTCGGCCCGCTGACCACCGACATCGCTCCCGGTTACGACCACATCACCAGTGCGATCGGCGCGGCGATGATCGGCTGGTACGGCACGGCGATGCTGTGTTACGTCACGCCCAAGGAACACCTCGGCTTGCCCGACAAGCAGGACGTGCGCGACGGCATCGTCACCTACAAGATCGCCGCGCACGCGGCGGACCTGGCGAAAGGCCATCCCGGCGCGCAGGCGCGCGACAACGCGTTGTCCAAGGCGCGCTTCGAGTTCCGTTGGGACGATCAGTTCAACCTCGGCCTCGACCCGGAAAAAGCCAAGGAATTCCACGACGAAACGCTGCCCAAGGACGCGCACAAGACCGCGCACTTCTGCTCGATGTGCGGACCGAAATTCTGCTCGATGAAGATCACGCAGGACGTGCGCGATTATGCGAAGGAGCATGGTGTCGGTGAAAGCGAGGCGCTCGTCGAAGGCATGGCGGAAAAGGCGAAGGAGTTTCGCGAAAGCGGTTCCGAAGTCTATGTATCCAGCAAGGGTTGAGCGGCGATGAAACTTCCCGTCCCCTTCATCCAGTTGCCGCTGCGGTTCGACCACGAGCGGCTCGCCAGCGAAGTGCTCATGTTCGGTCCCGAGCACTGGCGCGAACATCCGCAGAAATACCCGGGCAACCTGTGGCTGCCGCTGTTGTCCGCGGGCGGCGATCCGGCCAAGGAAACGATTGCCGGGCCGATGCGGCCGACGCAATACCTGCGCGAATGCCCTTACCTGATGCAGGTGCTGTCGCGCCTGGGCGCCGTGTGGGGACGCACGCGCCTGATGAAGCTGACGGCGCAGGCCGAAGTCAACCCGCACTTCGACGTGCATTACTACTGGCGTTCGCGCATGCGCGTGCACGTGCCGATCGTGACCCGGCCGACGGTGCGCTTCCGCTGCGGCGAAGAAGAAGTGCACATGGGTGCGGGCGAATGCTGGATCTTCGATACCTGGCGCCGCCACCACGTGATCAACCCGAACGACGTCGAACGCATCCATCTCGTCGCCGACACGGTCGGCAGCGACGATTTTGGCGAACTCATCCGCGACGGTCGCATGTCCGGTGGCACGCCGGAGCCGCCCGGATGGCGCACGCAATTCGTGGCCCCGGCCGACGCGCACGATCCGCCGCTGCGCATGGAGTCGGAAAACGTACCGATCGTGATGACGCCATGGGAACTGCGCGAACACATCACATTCCTGCTCGGCGAAACGCGGTCGCACCCGATGCTCGAACCGGTCAAGGCGGTGACCGCGCGATTCCTCGGCGCATGGTCGGCGCTGTGGTCGGAATTCGGCGCCGCCGAGGCTGGCTGGCCGGCTTACCGCAAGGCACTGACCACCTACGAGCAGTGGTTGCGCGCCAATGCCATGGACGTGCTGCTGCTCAACGAATCACGCCTGGTCAACGCGTTGTCCATCATGGTGTTGTCGATGGCGCTGAGCGACCAGAAGCACGCGGACGGGGACGAATTGCGCCAGACCACGGTGGCGTTGCCGAACGCGCCGTCGATTCCGGGCCCGCGCGCGGCGAACGGCGAAACGGTTTTCGATCGGCCGGTATTCATCATGTCGCCGCCGCGTTCCGGTTCCACCTTGTTGTTCGAAACATTGGCGCAGGCGCCCGGCGTTTACACGATCGGCGGCGAGAGCCACGCGATCATCGAGGGCGTGCCGGAACTCAACGTCATCGCGCACAACTACGATTCGAACCGGCTCGACGCGAGCATCGCCACGCCGGAGATCGCCGAAACGTTGCGCCGGCGTTTCCTGTCGGAAATGCGCGATCGCGACGGCACGCGCCTGGGCGGCCAGCCCGCGCGCCTGCTCGAGAAGACGCCGAAGAATTCATTGCGGGTGCTGTTCCTGGCCAAGGTATTTCCGCAGGCGCAGTTCGTGTTCCTGTACCGCGACGTGCGCGAGACGCTGTCGAGCATGATTGAGGCCTGGCACTCGGGCCGCTTCGCCACCTATCGCAACCTGCCGGGCTGGACCGGCGAACTGCCGTGGTCGCTGTTGTTGACGCCGGGCTGGCGCGAGCTGAACGGCAAGTCCCTGCCCGAGATCGTCGCGCGCCAGTGGGAAACGGCTGCACGCATCCTGCTCGACGATCTCGACGCGATCGCGCCGGAGCGCATCACTGTTGCGCGCTACGATTCCCTGTTGGCCAATCCCATGGCGGAGATCGCGCACTTGTGCAAGGCGCTGGATTTCAGCTGGGACCGGCCGCTCGACAAGCTGCCGTTGTCCCGTTACACCGTTACGCCGCCCGACCCCGACAAGTGGCGCCGGCACGAAAGCGAGATCCTCGGCGTGTTGCCGGGTATTCGGGGCACCGTGGAACGGGCGCAGAAATTCGCTACGCGGGCGTAGCCGCCTGCAGGTGCCGCTCGACTTCGGTGTTGACGGTACCCAGGTTGCGTTCGGCACGGGCGAGAAGATCGAGAAGCGCCGGACTGGGCAGGTAGTCGCAAATCATGTGCGTGCGCGGCCGCGTCGCGTCAGCGTTCCACACCGCATGCTCGGCGATGTTGTTGAGCGCCCACACTTCGCCGGCCTGCATCCGGAACACGCGCCCGTCGCAATACATCCAGACCTTTTCGTGGGTGATCACCGGTACATGGATGCGAATCGTTTTCAGGAAATACGGCCCGATGTCGCTATGCGGCGGCACGATCGCGCCCGCCGGCAGGCGCGCCAGCAGGCACCGCTGTGGCGGTGCCGGCAACAGTTGCGTGATGATTTCGCGCGCGTAGGGCAGGTGCGCGAACGACTCGCGGTCCTCGACCGGTTTGCCGCGTCCTTCTGCCGGCGCATAGCCGCGCAGGAAGACCGCTCGCGCCGCGTCGTGCGGGCCAAGGCGGCCGCCACGCGTTTCCCACAGCGATTCCGGCAGGGCGTCGACTTCTGCGCGCAAACGCATCGCATCAATGGCGATGGGCAATCGCGCGCAGGCTCCGATCAGTGCGGTCTTGTCGAGCGGGGTTTCGGGCAAGGCAAACATGCGCAAAGTTTAGCGCAGGTTGGTTGCACGATAGGTTGTTGCGAGACCAGCCCCGCGCGTGCGACGCGCGGGGTGGGTCCGACTACGGCTTGTTCGCAATCAACGCCTGCGCCTGTTGCAGCGTGTCGGTCAGGCGGATGCGCACGATTTGCGTATTGCCCTGCTTGCCGGTTTCGTAACGCACCGCCGCTGGCGTGCCGCTGGCGACGCTGGACGGATTGCGCACGAGGCGATGCGTGGCACTACTGCGCTTGTCGACGATGTGCACCTGGCCTTTGTGCGTGGTGAGCGTCTGGCCATCACCGAGAACGATGGTGACGGTCTTGTCCTGTACCGTGAAGCTGGTGATGGTCGTCGCTTCGGCATGACGGGATTCGTGTCCCGAAGCGGCCTGCGCCGCAGGCGCAACGGCGAGGGCGAGCGTGGTCGCCAGCAGGATTCCCGCCGCCGTGCCGAGGTTGCGCCGGCGCCGCGCTACGGCCAGTCCAGCCAATCCGAGCAAGGCGCCAAGCCCGAGCTGACCGCCCAAGCCCAAGGCCGGAGCGGGTATCTTTTCGGCGGCAGCCGCGGCGGTGCCGAATTCGACGGCGCCGATGTCGACGGCTGCGTTGACGATGCGCGGGAATCCGGTGCCGCGCTGGTCGGTCGCCAGGCCGCTGAACGCGGGATCCCCGGCGTCGATCAACGGGCTGCCGGCCAGCGGCAGCATGGTTATTGTCGGCCCGCCGTTATTGGCCAGTGCGCCAAGTTGCGGCGCTGTGTTGAGCAGGTTGCCGCCGTTGTCGGTGATCGTCGCGGTGCCGGTGTTGCCGATCAAGGAGAACGCCGCCGCGATGTTGCCGCCGTAACCGGTATCGGCGTCCGGATTGGTCGTAGCGTTATTGCCGCCGACCACCGTGTTGGTCAAGGTGATCGTAGCATTGCTGGTCTCGGAGATGCCGCCGCCGTAGCTGGCACTGTTGCCCGATACCGTGCTGTTGCTCACCGTTGTGGGGTAGGTGCCAGCGCTGACGTGGCCAATAACGCCGCCACCGTAGCGGGAGGAAGTGTTGTTGGCGATGGTGCTGTTGCTGATCGTGGCGCCCACGTGCCGCGCATACACGCCACCCCCACCGGAGTAGTAGCCATAGTTGCTGTTGGCGTTGTTTCCGGAAACCGTCGACGCGGTAACCGTCAATGCGTTGGAGTTGTCGTTGTGGATGAAAATTCCACCGCCGCCGCTCGCCGAGTTGCCGGTCACCGAACTTTGGTTGATGGTGATGGCGGAACTGGTGGTGGCCACGCCGCCTCCCGCATCGCCTGCCGTATTG
>DATIOA010000016.1:0-1712 GCA_035473575.1 Rudaea sp.
AACCAGTCGGGATGCGCGAGGCTGGCGCGCATGTCGACCAAACCCGCGGCCCAGTGTTCGTGCATGGCCGCCGCACCGAACGCGTAGTCCTTGTACTGCTCCTCGTAGGGTTTGGCGCGATAGATCAGGTGCACGACGTTCAGGCACGACTCGCCGAGCCACGGCTCGAGCTCGCGCGCGAGCGATGCGGGCAGGCGCTTGCCGGGCAACGCACCCGCGAGCTTGCGCAACGCCATGCGCAATTGCTGGCGTTCCGCGAGGCGGTCGGTGCCGTGCCGCGTGCGGCTGGAATACTGAATGTCCTTCTGCCGCTCGAGCACGTCGGCGAGGGTGCGCGGCACCTCGCCGCGCGCGCTCCACAGGTCCACTTGCAGGGCGAGCATGTCGCCGCGCGGTTCGCTGTCGATCACGTATTCGAGCGGCGTGTTCGAGACCACGCCGCCGTCCCAGTAGAACTCGCCGTCGATCTCGACCGCGGGGAACCCCGGTGGCAGCGCGCCCGAGGCCATCACGTGCTCCACGCGAATTTTCGTGGTGCGGTTGTCGAAGTAGACGAAATTGCCGTTACGCACGTTGACCGCGCCGACGGCCAGATGCGGCGCCGTGCGGTGATTGATGCGGTCGAAATCGACGAGTTCCTCGAGCGTGCGCTTGAGCGGCGCGGTGCTATAGATGCTCGCCATTGCCGGATCGCGCGTGTTCCACAGCGCGGCCGGCGGACGCGGCACGAAAAACCCGCTTTGTCCGAACACGAGCGCGTCGAGCGCGCTGGAGACGTTGGCAATACTGCGCCAGGGCTCGATGGCCGTAAATGCGGACAACCATTGCCGCCGCCATGCCGCAGTGCGCCGCGCCAGCGGAAGCGCGGGCACGGAGATGCGTTCCCAGAATTCGCGCAAGCGCTCGACGCGTCGCTGCGGCGGGTTGCCGGCCAGCAGCGCCGCGTTGATCGCGCCGACGGAGATGCCCGCGAACCAGTTCGGCGCGATGCCGGCTTCGTGCAAACCCTCGTAGACGCCGCACTGGTAGGCACCCAGCGCACCGCCGCCCTGCAGCACGAGGGCAACGTGCGCGTACTCGCGCGCCGCCGTGGCCGGCGACGCGACGGTTTTTCGGCGTTGCGGCCTTGTGGATTTCTTCGCGCCGCGCGCGCGCGCCGGGCTCACTGCATGAACCAGCCGTGGCTGACGACGATGCTCTGCCCGGTCAGCGCGTTGGAGCCGAAACCGGCGAAGAACAGCGCGCAGGCGGCGACGTCGTCGACCGTGGTGAATTCACCGTCAACCGTGTCCTTGAGCATCACCTTCTTGACCACGTCGTCCTCGGAAATGTGCAGTTCCCTGGCCTGCTCGGGAATCTGCTTCTCGACCAGCGGCGTACGCACGAAGCCAGGACAGATCACGTTCGCGCGTACGCCATGCGCGGCGCCTTCCTTGGCCACCACTTTGGCGAGGCCGATCAGGCCATGCTTGGCGGTGACGTAGGGCGCCTTGAGCTTGGAGGCTTCCTTGGAATGCACCGAGCCCATGTAGATGACGCTGCCGCCCTTGCCCGCCGCGTACATGCGCTTGAGGCAGGCGCGCGTCGTCAGGAAGGCACCGTCGAGGTGAATGGCGAGCAGTTTCTTCCAGTCCGCGAACGGAAAACTCTCGATCGGATACACGATCTGGATACCGGCGTTGGAGACGAGGATGTCGACGCCGCCCAGCTCC
>DATIOA010000017.1:0-3852 GCA_035473575.1 Rudaea sp.
GTCCACGCCGATGAAACCCACGCAGGGGGCGGTGCAGCGCCCGATCTGGTACTGCAGGCAGGGCCGTGAACGATTGCGGAAGTAGCTGTCCTCGCACTGGCGCACACGGAACAGTTTCTGCATCAGATCCAGGCTTTCGCGCACCGCCCATGCGCTCGGATACGGTCCGAAATACTCGCCCTTGCCGGTCTTCGCGCCGCGGTGGAATGCCAGTCGTGCGAAGTCCGCCGGATCCGCTCGCGCGTCGGCACGCCTTGCCGGCTGCGCGGCAGTGCTTGCAGACAGAAAGATGTAGGGGTAACTCTTGTCGTCGCGCAGCAGGATGTTGTAGCGCGGCTTCAGGCTCTTGATGAGCTGCGCCTCGAGCAGGAGCGCCTCGCCTTCGGTGCGCGTAAGCGTGACTTCGATTCGTGAGATTTGCGCGACCATCGCTGCGATGCGTGGCTGCAGCGCGGGTTTCAGGAAATAGCTGCCGACGCGCTTTTTCAGATTTCCGGCCTTGCCCACGTACAACGGCTCGGCGTGCGCGTCGAGCATGCGATAGACACCGGGCGAAGTACTCAGGGTGCGGACGAATTCCTTGCCATCAAAATTCGACGCGCTGGAATCCGACTCGCTCACGCACTTACTCGGAAATCGTCAGGCGCCGGATCTGCCCGCTGGAAAGATCCACGCGCACGATCTCGTGCGCATTGGTGTTGGCGACCCACAGCGCGCCCGCGCCGAGGGCGAGACCCGCCGGTTCCTGCAGCCGATACGGCAGGTTCAGATTGCGCACGTCGCCCGTGCGCATGTTGATTGCCTTGATCCTGCCGTTGTAGCTGTCGGCGACGAAGATCAGGCCGCGCGCGTCGGCACAGACCGCGAGCGGATGCTGCAGACGTGCATCCTCGCGCTTGCCCGCCGCATCGCCGAAATCATACAGACCGGTGCCGACCATCGTACTGACGCGATTGTCGAGCAGCCGCAGCAAGCGCACCGCCGAAGCGGCGGCATCGGCAACAACAAGCTGCTGGCCGATCAGGCTCAGGCTCGACGGTTGCGCGAAACTCGCGGTGACGCCAACGCCGTCGGTCAGGCCAAGTTGGCCGCTGCCCGCCAGTACGAACAGCTTGCCGCGCACCATGTCCAGTTGCCAGATCTGGTTCTGGCCGGACACGGCGATGTAGACATTGTCGCCGAGCACGGCGACATCGGCCGGCGCCGACATCGCCACTTTTGCAGGCTCCATGTTTTCGTTCGGCAGATCGTGGCCCGCCGTGCCGGTGCCGGCGACCGTGTCGACATCGCCGCCGAGCAGACGCACGCGGCGTACCGCATGGTTGCCGGTGTCGGCGACGAACAGCACGTCCTTGCCCAGGGCCAGACCCTGCGGATCGGTGAAGCCGGCATCCTTGCCGCGGCCATCCCAATAACCCGGATTGCCCGAGCCGTACTGGCGCTGCACGTGGCCGTCATGCGTGCATTCCAGGATGCGATTGTGTCCGCTGTCGGAAATCCAGAGGCTGGACTCTCCCACCGCCAGCCGCGACGGAAAGCGCAGCGGCGCGCGCGTTTCCGGTCGCACCGTGGCCACGTCCGACTCGTACACGCGCAGATCCTGCGCGGCGGCTTCGTCGAGCAGATGCGCAATCAGGGTGTCGGCTTCCTGGCGACGGCCTTCGCCGGGCAGCAGCGCGGCGAGCTGGCCCTGCGCATCGATCACCGCCAGCGTCGGCCAGGAATCCACACCGTAGGCCTGCCACAGCAGATAGTCCGGATCGTTCGCCACCGGATGGCGGATGTGGTTGCGGTTGACCGCCTTGAGCACCGGCTCGTTCTGGCGCTGATACTCGAATTTGGGCGTATGCACGCCAATGATGCTCAGACCGTCGTGATACTTGTTCTCGAGGTAGCGCAGATCCGGCAGGACATTGCGGCAGTTGACGCAATCGAACGTCCAGAAATGGATCAGGGTCACGCGCCCGCGCAGCGCGGCGAGGTTGGGCGGCGTATCGGTATTCACCCAGTCGAGCGCTGGCGGCAGTTCAGGAGCGGCGATTCTGGCGTTCATGCGCGGCGTGGATTCTTCATGTCAGCGATCATTATGCGCCGTGCGCAGCAGCGCATCGACACGCGCCAGGTCCGCAGGCGTGTCCACGCCGGCCGGAAACGGCTCCGGCGCCAGACGCACTGCGATGCGATGGCCGTGTTCGAGCGCGCGCAATTGTTCCAGCGCTTCGGTGCGTTCGGCCGGCGTCGGCGCCAGCCCCGCGAACGCGCGCAGGAACCCGGCGCGATAAGCGTAGATGCCGATGTGGCGCAGATGGCTGAGCCCGGCCGGCAGCACGTCACGGGTGCGGGCGAACGCATCGCGCGCCCACGGCATCGGCGCGCGGGAGAAATACAGGGCATGGCCATCAAGGCCGGCTACAACCTTGACGCAATTCGGATCGAACAACTCCTGCGCAGTTTCGATGGGTGTGGCAAGCGTGGCCATCGGCGCATTTCCGCAAGCCAGGCACTCGGCGACGGCGCGGATACCGGATGGCGGCGCCAACGGTTCGTCGCCCTGCAAATTGACGACGATGGCGTCGTCCGCCCAGCCCAATGTCTGCGCGCATTCGGCCAACCGGTCGCTGCCCGACGCATGATCGGCACGGGTCATGGCCACGCGCACGGGTGCCGCACGCAGTGCATCGGCAATGCGAACATCGTCCGTGGCCACCACGACTTCGGCCGCACCCGCGTCCAACGCCCGCCGTGCCACGCGCAGGATCATCGGCTCGCCGGCGATCAGCCGCAGCGGCTTGCCCGGCAGTCGCGTCGAGGCATAGCGCGCGGGAATGGCAACGATGAATTTGAGTGTGTCGGTCATGGCGCTTCGGCGAATCCGGCCACGAGCCTACTCAAGTGCCGCGACGAAAGATACCTGTCGGCGGTCGGTAGGCGCGTACTGGGTCGGATGCTAGTTTCACGGCAGACGCAAATCACGAGAACCGGAGGTTGCCAATGCGTGCGCTCGCGATCGTTTTCTTGATGTTCGGCCTGCTGCTCGCCGCGGCCGGCGCGCATGCCACGAATTGGGTCGTCCAGGTCGGAGGCACGAATGGCGGCGATGGCTACGGGGGTGGCAGCAACCCGATACTGGCATTCTCGCCGACGCCGATCACGATCACCGCCGGCGACAGCGTTACTTTCAATAATCTCGGTGGCGCGGCGCACAACATTCACGCCACCGACAATTCGTTTCGCTGCGCCAACGGCTGCGATGGCCAGGGCGGAAACGGCACTCCATCTTCCGCCAACTGGACATTCACCCTGACATTCAACACGCCGGGTACCGTCAACTACTATTGCGACAACCATGTCAGCATGGGCATGACCGGCAGTATCGTTGTCAACGCTGCCGCGCCGCCCGCGATCAAGTTGGGCGGCTACCTGAGCGGCAACTGGTACAACCCGACTCAGGGCGGGCACGGCTTCCAGCTTGAATTCACCAATCTGTCGACCGGCGCGACCACGGCCAACATGCTTGCGATCTGGTTCGTCTATGCCCCCGTGGCGAGCACGGCGAACGACGGCAGCGGCCAAAACTGGATTTACGCGCAAGCCGACTACGACACGACCAAGAACACGGTGACCCTGCCCGCGATCCTGCAGACGGGCGCGCGCTTCCCGCCGAACTTCAATTCCGCAGATCTGCGCCGCGTCGGTACCGGAGCGAATCCGCCGGACCTGTGGGGCACGCTCACCTTCACCTTCACCGACTGCAACAATGGCACGGTGAGCTGGCACTCGGACGTACCCGGCTACAACAATGCCAACGACACGCCGCTGCCGATCCAGCGCCTGACCCAGATCGCCGGCACG
>DATIOA010000018.1:0-3100 GCA_035473575.1 Rudaea sp.
TTCGGCATCGCGCGCGCCAGCGATTCGGCCACGCACATGACCCGCACCGGCACGGTGATCGGTACGCCGCACTACATGAGCCCGGAGCAGGCACGCGGGCGTCCGCTCGACGGCCGTGCCGACTTGTACAGCCTCGGCATCCTGCTGTACGAACTGCTGACCGGTCGCGTGCCGTTCCACGCCGACGATTCGCTCGCGGTCGGCATCATGCACATTACCCAGCCGATTCCGATCCTGCCCGAACGCCTGTACGCATTGCAGCCGCTGCTCAACCGCCTGCTCGCCAAGCGGCCGGAAGACCGCTTCCAGGACGGCGCCGCGGTAGCCGACGCGATCGAGCAGATCGAACTGGCGATCGCACACGGCCAGCATCCCGAACTCGTCGATTCTTCCACGCCGTTGCCGCGCCGCGACCTGGCCAGCGACGCGGCGACGCGCGCGATTCCCGCCACGCCGCCGGGCGGCGCTCGCCATCGCGCCGAACCGAGCATGGGACGGCTCGACGACATCGCCAACGCGCCGATGCATCGTCCACAGCCGCATCGCGCCGCCGCAGGCGAAGGCGGACGCCGGCGCTGGATATTCGCGGCGATCGCCGTCGTCCTCGTCGCCGTACTGGCGCTCTGGTTTTTCCAGAATCGCCTGCGCGGACTGCTGCCGAACACCGAACTCAACACCCTGATCGCGCGCGGCGACAAGGCGCTGGCCGAAGGCAACCTGGTCGGCAATCACAACGACAGCGCGCGTGAATTGTTCCAGGCCGCACGCACGCTGGACCCGGACAACGACGCGGCGCGCACCGGCCTGAACAAGGTCGGCGAACGCCTGATCGAAGCGGCACGCGCGGCGCTCACGCGCAACGATTTTTCCACTGCGCAATCGGACCTCGAGCAGGCCAACGAGGTGCTTGGCGGCGGCAAGGAAGTCGAGGACCTCAAGGCCGCCCTGCATGCTGCGCAGACGCGCAACACCGCCAGCGCCGGGTTGCTGGCCAAGGCCGACGCTGCACTCGCGGCCGGCAAACTCGTCGGCAGCGGCAGCGCTGCCGAAACCTACCAGCGCGTGCTCGATGCCGACATGACCAATGGGCTGGCGTTGAACGGACTGAAAAAAGTCGCCGAAGCCGTGGCCCAGCAGGCGCGCGACGCGATCGCGGCGAACAACGTCGAGCAGGCGAACCAATTCATCGCCGAGTTGGCGCAACTCTCGCCGAATCATCCGGCGATTCCCGAGCTGCGCGGCGCGATCGCCAAGTTGCACGCCGGCGCGGAGCAGGCGCTGGAAGACACGCTCTCGCGCGCCGAGGCGCAGCAACGCGCCGGACGCATCGTCGGTGCGGACGGTGCGCTCGCGCTGTTCCAGTCCGTGCTCAAGAGCGAGCCGGCCAATGCGCGCGCGAAGAACGGCATGGTCAAGCTAGCGCAGACGCTGATCGCGCAGGCCAACGCCGCGCTCGACGATGACAACGCCACGCAAGCCGCCGCCTTGTTGCAGCAGGCGGCGCAGGCTGCGCCGGACAGCCCGGCGCTGCGCAAGGCGAATGCGCGGCTGGGCGATGCGCGCGAGCGACTCGATGCGGCAAAACGCAAGGCGCAGATTACGCCGGCGGACCAGGCGCGCATCCAGCAGATGCTGGCGCAAGCCGATCAGGCGATGACTTCGGGCAATCTCATTTTGCCGCCCGGCGATTGCGCGTTCGACAAGTACCGCGCGGTGCTCGCCATCGATGCAGACAACGCCGCGGCGATGGAAGGACTGGCGAAGATTCCGGTACGTGCCAAGGAACTGTTCGAGCTAGCGGTCCGCGGCGGCACGCCGAACAAGGCGCGCGCCTACATCGATGCGGTTGCCGAATCCGATCCCGGCGACGCGGCTGTTTCGTCAATGCGTAGCCGCCTCGCAGACGTGTTTCTGGACCAGACGCAGAGCTTCATCGCGCAGAAACGCCGCGCCGATGCCGGTCGCGCGCTCGATGCCGCGCGCGAGTTGAATCCGAACAATCCGCGCTTGGCGGCGTTGCGGGCTCAATTCGAATCGATGCCTTAGAAAAACCTGCTGCGCTCGACATCTCGCGCGCCGGCAGTGCTCGCAATCCTCACATACGCAAAAGTATGCTCCGGTTGCTGCGCGCTGGCGGCGCACGACCTGTCATCGCTCGCGACGGTTTTTCTGAGGCTCGATCAAAATCACGGCAGGATTCGCGCCAGCGCCGCACGCGCGGCGTCGAACGAAAAATGCTCGCGCACGTTGGCCAGGCCGTTGTCCGAGAGCTTTTTCCACAATGCGGCATCGCCGTAGGCGCGCACGATGGCGGTGGCGAAATCTTCCGGCGCATCGGCGACGAGCAGGTCTTCGCCGTTGCGTGCATGCATGCCCTCGGCCGCGGGCGTCGTCGCCACCACCGGCAGGCCGTGGCTCATAGCCATGTTGATCTTGCCCTTGACGCCGGCGCCATAGCGCAGCGGCGCCAGCGCGAGACGGCAGCCGTCCATGAATGGCGCGATGTCATCGACGAAGCCGTGCACCTGCACGCCGTCGTGGGCGAGTTCGAGTATCTGTTTCGGCGCCTTGCTGCCGATCACGTGGAAGACGATGTCGGGCAGGGCCGAGCGCACGCGCGGAAACACGTCGTGCACGAACCACAGCACTGCATCGACGTTCGGTGGATGCTGGAAACCACCGACGAAGACGAGGTCGCGGCGCGCGTCGAATTCGCGACGGCGGCCGGGAATCGCGTGGATATTCGACAACACCTCGATGCGCACGCCGGGCAGGTCGCGCGCGAGCAGTTCCTTTTCGGCGGCGCTGACGACGAGGGTGACGTCGCATTCGCGCATCAACTTGAATTCCTGCGCACGCGTGCGCACGGCTTGTGCGGCATGTTCGGTGCTGCCGGTCAGTTCCGCGGCACGCGCCTCGCGCAAGTGATGCACGTCAACGGTGTCGAAGATCAGGCGTGCCTGCGGTGCGTACAGACGCACGAGGCCGACGTAATTGGCGGCGACGTAATGCCGCGACAGGACAACAGCACTCAACGACTTGCCATGTTCGCGCAGCCAGGCGACCGGATCGGATACGAGCGGGTGATACAGCGCCTGCA
>DATIOA010000019.1:0-10856 GCA_035473575.1 Rudaea sp.
CTCGCGATCCCGTTGTTCGCCGAGTGTCGTGCCGACTACGCCTGGGTCGACCGCGTGCTGTGCACCGACGTGCCGCGTGCGCTGCAGTTCGAACGACTGACACGCCGTTCCGGCATCGACGCCGCGACCGCGCAAGGGATGCTGGATGCGCAGGTCTCGCGCGAAGAACGGCTGGCGCTGGCCGATGATGCGATCGACAACACCGGGCCGCTGTCTGCACTCGACGCCGCCGTCGCGCGGCTGCATCGGCGCTATCTCGCGCTAGCCGCCGCCAGGCCAAAAACCTGAAATGCCGGCCACGCCTTGCGCGCCCGCACGCTTCGCGTCCGCAAGATCGCGCGGTCCGACGCCGCCGAGCGCGTAGACCGGCAGCGGCGCCTGAGCGACAAGTTCGCTGAAACGCTTCCAACCCAACGCGGCCGCCTGCGGATGGCTCGCTGTCGGCAGCACCGGCCCGAGCACGGCAAAGTCCAAGCCGATTTCCGCCGCGTGCGCCAGTTCATGCACGTCGTGGCAGGACGCCGCCACCCAGCGATGCGACGGCAACGGCCGCGCGCTCAGCCGCATCAACTCCCGTGCGGGCAAATGCACGCCGCAGCCCAATTCCAGCGCAAGCTCGGCATCGCCATTGATCAGTACTTGCGCGCCGGCGCGCGCCGCGAGATCGCAGACCGCCTGCGCAAGGATGCGCAAGCGCGCGGGTGCGATCGTCTTGCAACGCAACTGAATGAAAGCTTCGCCTGCTTCGAGCAAACGGCTGACCTTGCGCAGAAACGCAGCATCGTCTTCGGACTCGGGTGTGATCGGATAATGCGGTGGCAGGCGCAGCGCGGTGACCACGGGTTTGTCCGCGGGTGGCATCGGCAATGCGTGCATCTCTTCGATGCCGACCCAGCGCAGCGCTTGGCCCTCACGGCCGTGCGCCTCGCCGTGCCAATCGCGCACGGCGTGGACATCGAGCAGGACGGATTTTTCCGGGTAATGCCAAGGCACCGCGATCAAGGGTTCGACGGCGCCGGTGTCGATGCCGATTTCCTCGGCCAGTTCGCGGCGCAGCGCGTGTTCGGGCGATTCGCCGGGTTCGCACTTGCCGCCGGGAAATTCCCACCGTCCGGCCAGATGCTTGCCGGGCGGACGTTGCGCCAACAGGACGCGCCCTTGCTCGTCGCGGACGATGCCCGCGACGACGTGAATCATGCGGGTCTGGATCAGGCCAGCTTCCCGTGGCACTGCTTGTATTTCTTTCCGGAACCGCACGGACACGGGTCATTGCGGCCGACCTTGGGCGCATCGCGCAGCACCGGCGTGTGCGCCTGTGGCATCGCTTCCGCGGCGGCGGTCGCTTGCGCAGGCGCCACGGCTACGCCGGCGCTTTCCGCATGCTGGAATTCCAGCGCACGGCGTTCGGCTTCCTGGCGCTGGCGTTCTTCCATCGCCTCGACCTCGGCCTGGTTCTGGATGCGGATGCGCGCCAGGCGCTGCACGACTTCGGATTTGACGTCGTCGAGCATGCGCTGGAACAGGAGGAAGGACTCGCGCTTGAATTCCTGCTTGGGCTGCACTTGCGCGTACCCGCGCAAATAGATGCCTTGGCGCAGGTAATCCATCGCCGCCAGATGCTCCTTCCAGAACTGGTCGAGTACCTGCAGCAGAAAGAATTTCTCCGCCGCGCGCATGATCTCCGAGCCGTACATCGTTTCCTTCTCGCGGAAGAAGCGATCGACTTCCGCGAGTACGTGATCGCGCACGCCGACGGCGCTCAGGTCGCGCTGCTGTTCGACCCAGCGCGGCAAATCGAAATTGAAGCCGAATTCACTCTGCAGCGTGCGGTCCAGGCCGGCGATGTCCCATTGTTCGTCCACGCTGTCCGCCGGCACGAAACGCTGGCACAGGTTGGCAAACACGTCGTAGCGGATGTCGATGATGTTTTGCGAGACGTCTTCCGAATCCAGCAACTCGTTGCGCTGCTCGTAGATGACCTTGCGCTGGTCATTCGCGGTGTCGTCGAACTCGAGCAGGTGCTTGCGGATGTCGAAGTTGTGCGACTCGACCTTGCGCTGCGATTTCTCGATGACGCGCGAGATCATGCGGTCCTCGAGCGCCTCGTGTTCCTTCATGCCGAACAGTTGCATCCAGCGCGTGACCCAATCCGGCGCGAAGATGCGCATCAGCGAGTCTTCCAGCGACAGGTAGAAACGGCTGGAACCCGCATCGCCCTGGCGACCGGAACGGCCGCGCAACTGGTTGTCGATGCGGCGCGACTCATGCCGTTCCGTACCAACAATGTGCAATCCGCCGGCGGCAAGCACTTCGTCATGGCGCTTTTGCCAGTCGGCCTTGACCTTCTCGCGCTCGGCTTCGCCGGTTTCCGGCGGCAGCGCGGCGAGCTCGGCATCGAGCGAACCGCCGAGCACGATGTCGGTGCCGCGACCGGCCATGTTGGTGGCGATCGTCACCGCGCCGGGGCTGCCGGCCTGGGCGACGATCTGCGCCTCGCGCTCGTGCTGCTTGGCATTGAGCACTTCGTGCGGGATCGGCGGCTTTTGCTTCTTCAGCAATTCCGAAAGCAGCTCGGAGGTTTCGATGGAGGTGGTGCCGACCAGCACCGGCTGGCCACGCTCGTGGCAGTCCTTGATGTCCTCGATCACCGCCTCGAACTTGTATTTCTGTTTCAGGAACACGATGTCCTGGTTGTCCTTGCGGATCATCGGCCGGTGCGTCGGGATGACCACCACTTCGAGGTTGTAGATCGACTGGAATTCGTAGGCCTCGGTGTCCGCCGTGCCGGTCATGCCGGCGAGTTTCTTGTACATGCGGAACAGGTTCTGGAACGTGATCGACGCCAGCGTCTGGTTTTCGCGCTGGATCGGCACGCCCTCTTTCGCCTCGACCGCCTGGTGCAGCCCGTCGGACCAGCGCCGTCCCGTCAGGGTACGGCCGGTGAATTCGTCGACGATGATCACCTCGCCGTCGCGCACGATGTATTCCTGGTCGCGGTGATACAGCGCGTTCGCGCGCAGCGCCGCGTTCAGGTGATGGACGACGGCCAGGTGCTTGGTGTCGTACAGGCTCTCGCCATCGCCGACGATGCCTTCTTCGCGCAGAATCTGCTCGGCGTGCTCCATGCCGTCCTCGGACAGGTGCACCTGCTTCTGCTTTTCGTCGACATAGTAGTCGCCGGGCACGGGCGGCTTGTCCGGTTCGCTTTCCTTGGCCTGGCGCGTGAGCCTGGGCACGATGCGGTTGATCTTGATGTACAACTGCGGCGAGTCGTCGGACGGGCCGGAAATGATCAGCGGCGTGCGCGCCTCGTCGATCAGGATCGAATCGACTTCGTCGACGATGGCGTAGTTCAGGCCACGCTGGTAGCGCTGCTCCTTCGCCAACGCCATGTTGTCGCGCAGGTAGTCGAAACCGAATTCGTTGTTCGTGCCGTAGGTGATGTCGGCGGCGTAGGCGGCGGCCTTGTCGGACATTTCCATGCCCGGCCACACCACGCCCACACTCAGGCCGAGGAAGCTGTAGACCTTGCCCATCCAGGCCGAGTCGCGCTTGGCAAGATAATCATTCACGGTAACCACGTGCACGCCCTTGGCCGGCAGCGCATTCAGGTACACGGGCAAGGTGGCGACCAGGGTCTTGCCCTCGCCCGTGCGCATCTCGGCGATCTTGCCCTGATGCAGGACCATGCCGCCGATCATCTGCACGTCGTAGTGGCGCAGGCCAAGGACACGGCGACTGGCCTCGCGCACCACGGCGAACGCTTCGGCAAGCAGGGAGTCAAGCTTGGCACCGTCGGCCAGACGCTTGCGGAATTCGGCCGTCTTGGCACGCAATTCGTCGTCGGAAAGGGATTTGAGCCCCGCCTCCTGCGCGTTGATCTTCGCCACGGTCTTGTACATCTGGCGCAGCAGGCGTTCGTTGCGGCTGCCGAAAACGCCGGTCAGGATGCGATTGAGCATGAGTTAAGCGGGACTTTGAAGGAAAAAAGGGAACACGGCAGCGCTGTCGCAGCCGTGGCGAAGGGCCGCGGCATGATACGGCGCTTGGCGCAGTTTGCAAGGGAATGGGGTCGGCAACGGCCCCATTCAAGACACTCCGGAAAACCGGTGGAGCGTCAGATCTTCTTCACCGCCGCATTGACGTAGGCGATCGGATTCACCGCGCGGCCATGCAGCCAGACCTCGAAATGACAATGCGGTCCGGTTGCACGGCCGGTTTGGCCCACGCGCGCGACGGTCTGGCCCGCGTGCACGCGTTCACCGACCGTCGCCACGTTCTTGCTGTTGTGCGCGTAGCGGGTCATGTAGCCGTTGCCGTGGTCGATTTCGACCACGTTGCCGTAACCGCTGCGCTGGCCGACGAAGGTGACCACACCGTCGGCGACGGCGTGAATGGCGGCACCCATCGGCGCATCGAAATCGATGCCCAGATGATGTTCGACGCCGCCGCCCATCGGATCGGCACGCGACCCGAATCCGGATCCGATATAGCCGCCGGCCACCGGGTAGCCCTTGGGCAGCAGTTCGTTGTCCACACGTCGGTCGAGCAGCAGTTGCTCGAGCACGTTCAGGCGCGTTTCTTCATCGCGGAACTGGCCGCGCAGGCTCGCGATGTTCGCCGCGAGATCCGCATTCAACGGCTGCGGTTTGGCATCCGCGTCTTCCGGCCCGCCAAGGCCCGGCGCAGCGCTGAAATCGAATTCGTCGGCATCGAGCTTGCCGACCTGGGCCAGGCGTTGGCCCAGCGCATCCAGGCGCAGCGCGCGCGCCTGCAGCGAACCCAATTGCACGGCGAGTGCATTCAGATTGCGCTGGGAAGAAGATTCGAGCTGAACCACGTTTTGCCGTTGCGCCTCGATTTGCGCCTGCAGGGCATAAAGTTCGTGCAGCGCGCGGCTCTGCGGGTTGGCGAACAGCAGGGCTGCCGCGAAACCGGCGCCGCCGAAACACAGGATGCATAGCAAGGCCAGGCCGGCAAGCTTGGCGCGCATACGCCAGCACTTGAGATTTAGCGCCCTGGGTGTGGCGTGCGGCTTGGCGACGATTATGATGTTCATGCCATTCGGCTCTTTCATCCGGGTTCCACCATGCAAAGTGCCTCATCCAGGAAACGTCAGTCCGCCAAGACCCTCGGCGAAGTTCCCGCCGTCGCCGCGCTGGCCGCGCATGCGAAGGCGTTGGACGCACTGGACCGCACGTTGCGCCAGAGCCTGCCTGATCCGCTGCGTCGCCAGTGTTGCCTGGCGGACCTGCGGGCCGGACGGCTCGTCTTCCTGGCGTCATCCCCGGTCTGGGCGGCAAAGCTGCGGTTTCACCAAACCGCACTGCTCGCCGAGGCCCGCAAGGTCGCGGGCGCCCCGATCGGGAAATTCGCCGTGAAAGTGGCACCCCTGCCCCCCGTTCCCCCGGAGCAGATCAGGCGTAGACCGCTTTCGCATGCCGCTGCGGACCATCTCAAGACAGCGGCGCAATCCGTCGCCGACCCGGGACTCCGGGCCGCGTACCTCCGTTTGGCATCCCTTGCCGAATAGTTCTTCCCGAGCGGGCGCGATTGTGCCCGCAACAGCCGCCGCCGTGCGTGACGGCGGCGTTAAACCTTACATTGCCTGGGCCGGGTGCGCGTAGGAAATCGGCGCCTTGGCCGGATCCTCGAAGACGACCTCTTCCCAGGCCTTCTTTTCGGCAATCAGCGCGCGCAACAGCTTGTTGTTCAATTCGTGGCCGGACTTGTGGCCGTAGAACGCGCCGATCAGGCTGTGCCCGAGCAGGTACAGGTCGCCGATGGCGTCGAGGATCTTGTGCTTGACGAACTCGTCCTCGTAGCGCAAGCCGTCCTCGTTGAGGACGCGGTAGTCGTCGAGCACGATGGCGTTGTCCATCGAGCCGCCGAGCGCAAGGTTCTTTTCGCGCAGCATCTCGATGTCGCGCATGAAGCCGAACGTGCGTGCACGCGAGACTTCCTTGACGAACGACGTGGTGGAGAAATCGATTTCCGCGCTGGAACTGCGGCGGGTGAAGATCGGGTGGTCGAAATCGATGGAGAACCCGACCTTGAAGCCGTCGAACGGCTCGAAGCGCGCCCATTTGTCGCCGTCGCGCACGATGATCGGTTTCTTGATGCGCACGAAGCGCTTGGCCGCCGCCTGTTCCTCGATCCCCGCCGATTGCAGCAGGAAGACGAACGGACCAGCGCTGCCGTCCATGATCGGCACTTCCGGCGCCGAGAGATCGACATATGCGTTGTCGATGCCCAGACCGGCAATGGCCGACAACAGGTGTTCGATGGTGGCGATGCGCACATCGCCCTTGACCAGGGTGGTGGAAAGGCGGGTATCGCCGACGTTTTCACAGCAGGAGCGAATCTCGACCGGCTGGTCCAGATCGACGCGGCGAAACACGATGCCGGTATCCACCGCGGCGGGACGCAGGGTCATGTAGACCTTTTCACCGGTGTGAAGACCGACTCCCGTCGCGCGAATCACGTTCTTGAGTGTGCGCTGTCTGATCATCTTTTTTATGTGTCCCCTGGGGCAGGAGCGGCAAAACGCGCGGAATCGTAACACAGCCTAAACGGCGGGAAAAGTAAATCAGTGCAAAATCCCCACAGCTTGTTGCACAAATGCAACATATGTTCCAATACTTTTTCTAACGCACAAAGAAAAACGGCGACGACCCGAGGTCGCCGCCGTTGGCGGAAAACGGCACGGCTACGCCGCCGTACCGGGTGGCTTGCGGAAAACCGCCCCCGTTTCTAACGTCAATCCGCCTGCTTGCGCAGGAACGCGGGTATGTCCAACCAGTCACTCTGGGTTTCCTTCGCCTTGGCCGGTTCCGCGACGGCGCGTGCCGCAGGCGTTGCCGGTGCAGGCCTCAAGTAATCCACGGGCAGATCGTCCGTGCCGGTGCGGGCGATGATGCGCGGGCGCTCCACGACAGCCGGTTGCTCGCGACGGACGACCTGGCGTGCCGTATTGCGGTTCAGGCCGGTCGCGACCACGGTCACGCGCACCTCGTCCTGCAGCTCCGGATCGAGCGCCGTGCCGATGACCACGGTGGCGTCTTCGGAGGCGAACTGGTGGACAACGTCGCCGATCTCGTTGAATTCGCGCATGGTCAGGTTGGCGCCCGCGGTGACGTTCACCAGGATGCCGCAGGCTCCCGTCAGGTTCACGTCCTCGAGCAACGGGTTGTTCACCGCCGCCTCGGCCGCGGCCACGGCGCGGTCGTCGCCACGCGCCGAACCCGTGCCCATCATGGCCATGCCCATCTCTGACATGACCGTGCGCACGTCGGCGAAATCGACGTTGATCAGGCCCGGGCGGGTAATGAGGTCGGCGATGCCCTGCACCGCGCCGAGCAGCACATCGTTGGCGGCCTTGAACGCGCTGAGCAGGGTTACGTCGCGACCGAGTACGGTCAGCAGTTTCTCGTTCGGCACCGTGATCAGCGAATCCACGTGTTGGGAAAGGTCTTCGATGCCCTTGAGCGCCACCTGCATGCGGCGGCGGCCCTCGAACGGGAACGGTTTGGTGACGATGGCCACGGTGAGAATGCCCATTTCCTTGGCCAACTGCGCGACCACGGGCGCCGCGCCCGTGCCGGTGCCGCCGCCCATGCCGGCAGTGATGAAGACCATGTCGGCGCCGTGCAGGGTCTCGACGATGCGCTCGCGATCCTCGAGCGCGGCCTGGCGGCCGACTTCCGGGTTGGCACCGGCGCCCAGGCCCTTGGTGACGTTGCTGCCGAGCTGCAGCGTGAATTTGGCGCCGCTCGTCTTCAGCGCCTGCGAATCGGTATTGGCGCAGACGAAGTCCACGCCATCGACGTGCGAGCCGACCATGTGCGCGACCGCGTTGCCGCCGCCGCCGCCCACTCCGAGGACCTTGATCACCGCATTCGGTGCGAGTTTTTCGACCAGTTCGAACATGATTCCCAACCTCCGCTAGCCAGGGTTAAACGCATTGAAGTAATTGTGATTCGCCGCCGGCATCTCCTGACGCCGCCAGCCGCGCGAGACAGGCGTATGTCCCATGCGTTGCCCGTTGCCGGGCGCGGATCCGTTTCGGACCCTGCCGCGCTTCCCTGCGCGGCTTGTTGCTAAAACTCGCCTTTGATCCATTGCATCACCCGCTCGAACGCGCCGCTCGCACCGCTTCCAGGCGCCGCGATCGGTGTACGCACGTTGTCCTGCTTGCTGCCGTACAGCAGCAAGCCCACACCGGTGGCATGGATCGGATTGCCGACCACGTCGGTCAGCCCGGTCACATGCTGCGGCAGGCCCACGCGCACCGGCAGGTGGAACACTTCCTCAGCCAGTTCGACGACGCCTTCCATCTTGGCCGAGCCGCCGGTGAGCACGATGCCGGCGGCGACCATGCTTTCGAATCCGGAGCGGCGCAGCTCGGCCTGCACCATGCCGAACAGTTCCTCGTAGCGCGGCTGCACCCACTCGGCCAGGGTCTGCCGGGCCAGGCGCCGCGGCGGGCGGTCGCCGACGCTCGGCACCTGGATGGTTTCTTCGGCGTGCGCGAGCTGCGCCAGCGCGCAGGCGTACTTCACCTTGATGTCCTCGGCGTGCGCGGTCGGCGTGCGGAAGCCGTGGGCGATGTCGTTGGTGACCTGGTCGCCGCCGATCGGCAGGCTTGCCGTGTGCCGAATCGCGCCCTGGATGTAGATCGCGATGTCGGTCGTGCCGGCGCCGACATCGACCATGCACACGCCGAGCTCGCGTTCGTCGGGCACCAGGATCGACTTGCTCGAGGCGATCGCCGCCGGAATCAGATCATCCACCTGCAGGCCGCAGCGGTTCACGCATTTGGTGATGTTCTGCGCCGTGCTCACCGCGCCGGTGACGATGTGCACGTTCGCTTCCAGACGCACGCCGCTCATGCCGATCGGATGGCGGATGTCTTCCTGGCCGTCGACGATGTATTCCTGCGGCTCCTTGTAGAGCACGCGCTGGTCGGCGGGAATCGCTACCGCGCAGGCCGCGTCGAGTACGTGCTCGATGTCGGCGACGGTCACTTCGCGGTCGCGAATGGGTGCCGTGCCATGCGAATTGCGCCCGCTGATGTGGCTGCCGGAAATGCCCGCGTAGACCGAGCGGATCTCGCAGCCGGCCATGAGCTCGGCCTCTTCGACCGCGCGCTGGATCGACTGCACGGTCGATTCGATGTCCACGACCACGCCGCGCTTGAGCCCGTGCGAGGCGTGCGAGCCGATGCCGATCACTTCGACGGTTTCGCCCGGCGCGTATTCGCCGACGATCGCCACCACCTTGGAGGTGCCGATGTCCAGGCCCACGATCAGGGATTTGTCGCCCTTGCCTTTCATCTTACGTGTTCGCCTTGGCGGCCGGCGGCGCGCTCGTCTTGGGTGGATTGGATGGCGGCGCCAGCGGCGCCGGATTGGCGGCCCACAGCACCGCGAAACCGTTGCTGTAGCGCAGATCCACATGCTGGAATCCGCCTGGATGCGCAGCGCTCAATTGCGGCAACACGGCGAGAAAACGCGCCAGGCGCGCATCGGTCTGCTTGTGCCCGAGCAGGATCCGCGCACCGTTGGCAAGCGTGAGCGTCCAGCTGCCGCGCGGACTCAGGCTCACGCCGGACAGGATGAGGCCGCTGCCGGAAAACTCGTGCTCGAGGCCGGTGTAGAACTCCACGACTTGTGCTTGGGCATCGTCGGGGCCTTCGAGTTGCGGCAGCCCCTGCAACGCGTCGCCGCCGGGCACCGAGAACAGCGCGCCGTCCCGGTCGATCAGGCGGGCCGCACCCCAGCGCGCGAACGGCGCTCGTTCGCGCACCTGCAGGATCAAGGTATCCGGCCAGCGTTTGCGCGCCTCTACGCTCGCAACCCAGGGCAGGCGTGCGACTGCATTGCGAACCTGATCCAGATCCAGGGCAAAGAAGCCCTTGCCGAGTTGCGTCGTCGCAGCGGCACGGATCTGCTCGGCACTGACGTGGGTATATTCGGCCTCGACCTGCAGGAAGCGCACCGGCCAGCGATCGGCGGCGAACCAGCCTTCGAGCACGCCGATCACCGGCAGCACGACGAGAGTCAGCGCGATCAGCCAGGCGACGGATTTGAGCAGGATGCGCTGGCTCATGACGCGGCCCCTTCGCCGAAACTCGTCTCCAGGATGCGCCAGCACAGTTCCTCGAAATCGATGCCGACCGCGCGCGCGGCCTTCGGCACCAGCGAGTGGCTGGTCATGCCGGGCGTCGTGTTGACCTCGAGCAGGAAGAACTCTCCGTTCCGGTCGCACCCGCTCGTATCGCGCCCGCTCGAATCGCGCCCGCTCGAATCGCGCATGAAATCCACGCGGCCCCAGCCCGAGCAGCCCGCCGCGACGAACGCCGCCTGCGCCAGCGCGCGGATTTCGCGCTCGCCGGCATCGTCGAGTCCGGGGCAGATGTACTGCGTATCCTCGGCAACGTACTTGGCGTGGTAATCGTAGAACTCGCCCTTCGGCACGATGTGGATGGACGGCAACGCCTCGCCCTGCAGCACTCCGACCGTGTATTCCGCGCCGTCGATCAACCGTTCGATCAGCAATTCGCCGTCGTAGTGCGCGGCGAGCTTCACAGCCTCGGCGAGATCGCCCGGCGCGCGCACGCGCGTGATGCCGACGCTGGAGCCTTCGTGCGAGGGTTTCACCACCACCGGCAATCCGACCGATTCCACCGCCGCGGCGACGTCGCCACCGGCCACCAGCCGCGCGTAACGCGGCGTCGGCAGGCCGAGCGATTGCCACACCTGCTTGGTGCGGATCTTGTCCATCGACAGCGCCGAACCGAGCACGCCGGAACCGGTGACCGGCACGCCGAGCGAGGCCAGCGCGCCCTGCAGCAC
>DATIOA010000020.1:0-3434 GCA_035473575.1 Rudaea sp.
CGCGGCGCATCCGTCAACAGCATGGCGTCGCGGCGCACCGGGCTTGCGCCTGCCGCGCCCATCGGCGACCATGGCGCACTGTCCCGGAACATCCAATGCACCCGATTGCCTTCATCCAGGACTTGGCCGTGATCATGCTCACCGCGGGCATCGTCACCGTGCTTTTCCACCTGCTGCGTCAACCCGTAGTGCTCGGTTACATCGCCGCGGGCGTGCTTATCGGCCCGCACACGCCGCCCTACACGCTGGTCACCGACGAACAGAGCATCAGCACGGTCGCCGAACTCGGCCTGATCTTCCTGCTGTTCGCGCTGGGCCTGGAATTCTCGTTGCGCCACCTGCGCCGGGTCGGCGCCACCGCCGTAGTGGCGGCGCTCGCCGGCATCATCACCATGCTGTGGCTGGGCTACGAACTCGGCCTCGCGTTCGGCTGGAGCGTCATGGACGCGCTGTTCCTCGGCGCCATGCTGTCGATCTCCTCGACCACGATCACGATCAAGGCGATCGACGAACTGGGCCTCAAGAACCAGGCGTTTGCGCCGATCGTCTTTGGCATCCTGATCGTCGAGGACGTGCTCGCCATCGCCATGGTCGCGCTGCTGTCCGGCGTCGCCGCGACGGGCACCGTGGTGCCGGGCGAGGTGCTCGCCACGCTCGGCGGCCTGATCGTGTTCCTCGTCGTCTCGCTCGTGATCGGCATCCTGGCCGTGCCGCGCCTGCTCGATTACGTCGCGCGTTTCCGCCGCGACGAAATGCTGCTGGTCGGCGTGCTCGGCTTGTTGTTCGGCTTCTGCCTGCTGGTGACCTGGCTCGGCTACAGCGTGGCGCTCGGCGCGTTCGTGATCGGCGTGATCGTCGCCGAGGCGCGCAGCCTCGCCCGCATCGAACGCCTCATCGCGCCGTTGCGCGACATGTTCAGCGCGGTGTTCTTCGTCGCCGTGGGATTGCAATTCGATCCGCATGCGCTGGTCGACTACGCCGGGCCGATTGCGGCGATCACCGCTGTCGTGGTGGTCGGCAAGATCCTGGCGCGCTGCGCCGGTGCGTTCGCCGCCGGCCAGAGCGGCCGCGTGTCGCTGCGCGTCGGCATGAGCCTGGCGCAGATCGGCGAGTTTTCGTTCATCATCGCCGCGCTCGGCGCTTCGCTGAAGGTGACGAGCGGCTTCCTGTATCCGGTCGCCGTGGCCGTGTCCGCGATCACGACGCTGTTCACGCCGTACCTGATCCGCGCCGCCGACCCGCTGGCGCAGCGCCTGCATATCGTCATGCCCTATTCGTTGCGCCGCATCGCGCATTTGTATACGCAATGGCTGCAAGGCTTGCGCCTGCAGGGCGATCGCGCCGTGATCGCAGCGATGGTGCGGCGAATCCTGTTGCAGACTTTCGTGAACCTGTGCCTGGTCGCGGCGATCTTCGCCGGCATCGCCTGGTTCGCGCGCGCGCGCGCCGCCGACATTGCCGTGTGGTTGCCGCACCGACCGATCGCCAATGCGCTGTTGTGGGGCGCGGCATTGCTGCTGTCGTTGCCGTTCCTGATCGCCGCTTACCGCAAGCTCAAGGCGCTGGCCATGCTGCTCGCGGAAATGGGCGTGCACGCCGGGCGCCACACCGATCGGGCGCGCCGCGTCGTCGCCGAAGTGCTACCCGCCGTTTCGATCGCCGCGATGCTGCTGCTGGTCGGGGCGCTGTCGTCGAGCATCCTGCCGCCTGCGGAATTGCTCGTCGCGGTGCTGGCGATGGCCGCGCTGGTCCTGATCCTGTTGCGGCAGATCCTCGTCAAACTCCATTCGCGCCTGCAGATCGCGCTGATCGAAACGTTCCAGTCGGACAAGAACGAGCACTAGGCATCCGCGCGGTAGCGAAAACGATGCGGCGCACCCTCCCCCGACGAGTGCACCGCATTTTCGACAAGCATCAGTTCACAGTCACGCGCGTGGCGCTGACCACGCCTTTCACGCCACCCAGCACGGTCGTTCCATCCGGCGCATATTGCGTGAGGGAAAACATGCCGGTGAAACTGTTTCCGGTAATGTCGACCTTCACTTGTTCCTGGATGTTGGTCGGCCCGACGAACACTGTCGGCTTGCCCGTCGCCGGATCGAAATCCCACGACAGCGCCCAGTGGTTGAGGCTGAAGTTCGACCAGTTCTGCTGTTCCCACACGCCTTCGCAGAAGCTGCCCGTTGCCGGCGGCCGTCCGGAATTCATCAGTTCGGTGCGATCGATATGCCAGGTCTGGAATCCGGCATCGATGGGCGTACCGTCCGGTGGTCCGCTCGCGCCATTGCCCTGCGCCATAAACGCGAATCTCCACATGCCCACGATTGCCGGCGCCAACCCGAAGCCGAAGCCGCCATACATGCTGGACGCCTTCGCCCCGCCGGCCGCCGGAGCCGCACCCACGGCCATTGCCGCGATTTCGGCACTCGGCAAGGCCGGTGCCGCCCACGCCGTGTTGGAAGCTCCCTTCAGGCTCGGCGCCGAGCAGGCGTTGGCCCGCGTTGCCAGTCCTGCCTGCAGCAGGCACGCCGAAATCGCAAACGTGATCGCCAATTTACTCGTATTCATTTCGCATCTCCCGAATTGCCGCATTGGATTGTGCAAACACAGGCGGCGGGTTTCGCCCGCACGGGTGCGTTCGCCCCGTGACAGGAGAACTTCCTGTCTGTCGGATAAATTCGGGAATGGCGCGAGCGAATTACACGGGCACGCGCAGGCGATCCGGCGTGCCGGGAAGCGAAAAGAAATTGCGGATGCGACGAGGCCCGCATGCGCGGGCCCCGTAGGGTACGGCGTTATTTCGCGTTGACGAACGCGAGCGTCATGTCCAGCATGCGATTGGAGAAACCCCACTCGTTGTCGTACCAGCTCAGCACTTTCACGAGCGTGCCTTCCATCACGCGCGTCTGCGTCGAATCGTAGATCGACGACAACGGATTGTGGTTGAAGTCCACCGACACCAGCGGCTTCTTGTTGACGCCAAGGATGCCCTTGAGCTTGCCTTCGCTCGCTTCCTTCACCGCCGCGTCGATTTCTTCCTTGCTCGTCGCACGCTTGGCGACAAAGGTGAGGTCGACCACCGACACGTTGATCGTCGGCACGCGCATGGCGAAGCCGTCGAGCTTGCCATTCAATTCCGGCAACACAAGGCCGACCGCGGCGGCGGCGCCGGTCTTGGTCGGGATCTGGCTCATCGTCGCGCTGCGCGCGCGGCGCAGGTCCTTGTGGTAAACGTCGGTCAGCACCTGGTCGTTGGTGTAAGCGTGGATCGTGGTCATGAGGCCATGCACGATGCCGATCTTCTCGTGCAGCACCTTGGCCAGCGGCGCGAGGCAGTTCGTCGTGCACGAGGCGTTCGAGATGACCGTGTCGGTTGCCTTGATCTGATCCTCGTTGACGCCGGAGACGAACGTTCCGTCGACGTCCTTATCGCC
>DATIOA010000021.1:0-3748 GCA_035473575.1 Rudaea sp.
GGTTATGGAACTTTTACGCATTGTATACTCCTCGACTCACGCTTTCGGCAGGGTCACGCCCTGCTGGCCCTGGTATTTGCCGCCGCGGTCGCGGTAACTGGTGCCGCAAACCTCGTCGGATTCGAAAAACAGCATTTGCGCGACGCCTTCGTTCGCGTAGATCCGCGCCGGCAGCGGCGTCGTGTTGGAAAATTCCAGCGTCACGTGGCCTTCCCACTCCGGTTCCAGCGGCGTCACGTTGACGATGATGCCACAACGCGCGTAAGTGCTCTTGCCCAGGCACACCGTCAGCACGCTGCGCGGGATGCGAAAGTACTCCACCGTGCGCGCCAGCGCAAACGAGTTCGGCGGGATTATGCACACGTCGCCCTTGATGTCGACGAAACTGCGCGCGTCGAATTCCTTGGGATCGACGATCGTCGAATTGATGTTCGTGAACACCTTGAATTCGTTCGCGCAGCGCACGTCGTAACCGTAACTCGACGTGCCGTACGAGATCAGCTTGCCGCCGTTGGCATTGGTGCGCACCTGGCCGGGCTCGAACGGCTCGATCATGCCGTGCTGTTGCGCCATGCGGCGGATCCAGTGGTCCGATTTGATGGTCATGGCTTGATGGTCATGTGTCTTGAATGACGATTTTCGGAAACTGGATGGCCTTGCTGCGCGCGTGCAGCGCAAGCTGCGCCGCGGTCTTGCGCGCGATCTCGCGATACATGCCGGCGACCGCGCCGGCGGGATCGGCCGCGACCGTCGGCGTGCCGCCGTCGGCCTGTTCGCGGATATGGATGTCCAGCGGCAACGATCCAAGCAAGGGCACGCCGTACTGCGCGGACATGCGCGCGCCGCCGCCTTCGCCGAAAATGTGCTCGGTGTGGCCGCAGTTCGAACACGTGTGCAGGGCCATGTTCTCGACGATGCCGAGCACCGGCACGTCGACTTTCTCGAACATTTTCAGGCCTTTTTTCGCATCCAGCAACGCGATGTCCTGCGGCGTGGTCACGATCACCGCGCCGGATACCGGCACGCGCTGGCACAGGGTCAACGCGATGTCGCCGGTGCCGGGCGGCAGGTCGATGACGAGGTAATCCAGGTCCACCCAATTCGTTTCGCCGAGCAGTTGCGTCAGCGCCTGCGTCACCATCGGGCCGCGCCAGATCATCGGCGTGTCCTCGTCGATCATGAAGCCGATCGACATGGCCTGCACGCCGTGCGCGAGCTTGGGCTCGATGCGCTGGCCGTCCTTCGTGTCCGGCTTGCCGGAGACGCCGAGCATGCGCGGCATGCTGGGTCCGTAGATGTCGGCATCGAGCACGCCGACGTTCGCGCCCTCGGCCGCAAGCGCCAACGCGAGATTCGCCGCGGTCGTGGACTTGCCGACGCCGCCCTTGCCCGAGGCGACGGCGATGATGTTCTTCACGCTTGGCATCGGCGTCAGGTCTTTCTGCACCTTGTGCGCGAACACGCGCCAGGTGACGCCGATCGTTGCTTCGGCGATTCCGGCCGCGGCCAGCGCGGTGCGAACCTGCTGCGCCAGCGCATCGACGAAGGTTTTCGCCGGATAGCCCAGCACGATCTCGACCGCGACCTTGTCGCCGTCCACGCCGATGCCCTTGACCGCGCCGGAAGCGACAAGGTCCTGGCCGGTGTGCGGGTCGACAATCGTGGCGAGCAGGCTTTCGACCTGTTCCTTCGTGGGCTGGGTCATGGCGGGAGTCGTGCGAAAACGATTGTCCATTGTAGCCGAGCAGGCGATGTGCCGCATGCGGACGCGTGCGTCCGGCGCAAGGCACGAAACGCGATTTGCGAGGTGACGATGCGCTCGATAAGCTTGGTGGATCGTCCTTGTCTCGCGCGCAGGCACCCGCTGTTGCCCTCCCGAAAGCAAATTTTTCTTGTCTCCTATCCGCGCTCGGGCAGCACCTTGCTGCGCAAGTACTTTTCCCTGCTGCAAGGACGGCCGCAGCCAAGCGTGTACAAGGACGACATCGTCGACGCAGCCGGCGGCCCGCTGACGAACGCCGTGGATGGCGTCGACCTGATCAAGAGCCACCAGCTGCCGGGCGGATGCGAAGACGTCGTTTACCTGGTGCGCGACGGAAGAAACGCCACCGTATCCTTTCTCTACATGAAATTCCTGTTCGGCAATCACCGGTTTTCCGAACCGCAGGAATTGCGCGATGCGTTGCAATACATCGATGTCGACGAAGGTTCCTGGGCGCGCCATGTGAAGTCGGGCGTGGCGCTGAGCCAGGAGCGGCGCGTGTTGTTCCTGAAATACGAAGACCTCACCCTGCGGCCGGAATGGTTCCTGCGGCAGTTGCTGGAATTCGCCGGCACGCCGTTGCCGCCTTCCGTACTCGACGAATGCGTGCGCCTGGAGAAGCAATCCGATGCCTACATGAGGAATCCGTACAACGGCTTCATGTACCGGCCGCGGCCAGGCTCGATCTACGACGTGCTCATGTGCCATCGCAGCGGGGATTACTGGCGTTACCTGTTCGATGCGGCTTGCAAACGCCACTTCCACGATCAGGGAGGGACGCAATTCCTGCTGCAGTTCGGCTACGAAGAATCCCCCGACTGGTGGAAACGGCCGTCATTGCCGAGATGACCGCGCGCGGAGCTCCACGCCCCAACGATCCTTTTTCGCACGATCGCTTATGATGGCGGCATGCGTGTCGTCGCCATCGCCGCCTTGCTGCTCGCCGCCGCGCCGGCGTTCTCGCAGGCGCCGAACGCCTCGCCCGCCGGGCTGTGGCAAACCTATGACGACGACACGCACGCGCCCAAGGCGCTGGTGCGGATCGACGACCATGCGGGACGGCTGTCCGGGCGGATCATCAAGCTGTTCCCGGCACCGGGCGACGACCCCGATCCGCGCTGCGCGGATTGCCGCGGCGAAAGACACAACCAGCCGGTGCTGGGCATGACGATCCTTTGGGATTTTCGCCGCGACGGCAGCAGCTGGGTCGGCGGCGAGGTGCTCGATCCGGAAAGCGGCGATGTCTACCGCGCCACCCTGCACCTGCGCGATGGCGGCGCCCGGCTCGACGTCCACGGATATATCGGCATCCCTCTGCTCGGGCGCAGCCAGATCTGGACGCGCGCCGCGGATTGAGCGGCACAAAAGAGATTTTCCAGTATGATTGCGCGCCCGAAAAGCGGGCGGTAGCAGCGCACGCACGGGGACAGCCATGATCACGCGAAACATTTTTCTTGCCGTCCTGCTGGCGGCGCTGCCGCTGGGCGATGCGTTCGCGACGACATGGACCGTCACCGGAACCGGCGAACCGGCGACCATCACTTCGACGAATTGCAGCGGCACCAGTTGTCCGACCCTGCGCGACGCATTCAATTCCGCCGGGAATGGCGACACGATTCAATTCGACAGCAGCATCGACGGCGGTACGATTCTGCTGAGCCAGTACAGCAACGACACATCGGTGGGCAGCACCGAATTCGGCCCGTCCGCGTTCTTCCTGTTCAATCGCCCCGCGCTGACCATCGACGGCAGCGGCCACGGCGTCACGATCGCACGCGACCCAGCAGCGCCGGCGTTCCGCCTGTTCGATATCGATGCGAACAGCGCACTGACGATTAAGGGGCTGACCTTGCGCCACGGCCTCGCCCGCCGGGCTGTGGCAAACCTATGACGACGACACGCACGCGCCCAAGGCGCTGGTGCGGATCGACGACCATGCGGGACGGCTGTCCGGGCGGATCATCAAGCTGTTCCCGGCACCGGGCG
>DATIOA010000022.1:0-26515 GCA_035473575.1 Rudaea sp.
GACCACCGCGGCCCTGCGCCTGCGTTCGCTGAGGGAACTGTATGACCCGACCTGGGTGTCGGAATCGTGGATCGGTCAATACCTGGGCGATGCGGACAACAACCACTACAACAAACCCGACCTGATCCCGCGCGTGCGCGCGTGGATCGCCCAGTACTGTCCCGGCACGAAGCTGGCGATCACCGAGTACAACTGGGGCAACGACAACACGGTCAGCGGCGCGGTCGCCCAAGCCGAGGCGCTCGCGATCTTCGCGCGCGAAGGCGTCGACCTGGCCACGCGCTGGATCGCGCCGGCCGCGAACAGTCCGGCCGAGCGCGGATTTTCCATCTTCCTGAATTACGAGCGCGCCGGCGCCCGCTCCGGAAATGACGCAAGACCAGCTGATGAAGGCGGCCAGCACCGCTTTCAGCGAGAAGCGCTACGTCGCGCCGCAGGGCAACAACGCCCTGGAGTACTACCTGCAGGTGCTGGCCAAGGATTCGAAGAACCACATCGCCGAATCGGCGTTGCGCGAGATGTTCCCGTTCGCAACGGGTGCGGTCGAGCAGGAAATCAATGGCGGTAGCCTGGACGAGGCGGCGCGCGTGATCGACGAATTGGCCAAGTTCGATCCGAGCAACTACACGCTGACGATCCTGCGCGGCAAGCTCGACGCGAAGAAGAAGCAGGCCGATCACGATCAGCAGATCGCCGCTGCCGCAGCGACCGCCGCAGCGGCGAAGGCCGCAGCGGATCAGAAGGCTGCCGCGCAAGCCGCTGCGACGCCAGCGCCGGCGGTCGCGCCCCCACCAGCGGAGAAACCCGCGCCGCCGCCAGTAGAAAAGCCTGCGCCAGCCCCGGCTCCCACCGTCGCCACGCCGGCCCCGGCCGCGGTCACGACGCCGGCGCAATTGCTCAAGTCGGTGCCGCCAAGCTATCCGCCGGATGCGTATCGGTCGCGCCAGCAAGGGTGGGTCGAGGTGACATTCACGATCACGACCGACGGCAAGGTTGCCAACGCGAAAGTGTCCAACTCGCAACCCACGCGCGTGTTCGATCAGGCTGCGCTGGAGGCGGTGCGGCGCTGGACGTTTCAGCCGCGCATGGTCGACGGCAAGCCCGCCGAGGAACAAGCCACCCGCCGCATCGAGTTTAAATTGGGGGGGTAAGGCCGAGCGATTGCGACATGCCTTGAATGGCATGTCGCGCGAGGCCGAACGCCCTGAGCAGGATGCGAAGGGCAGGGTTGCTTGGCAAGCGCCGGATGCGCGAGCCTAGCAACGACGCGAGCGCAGCGAGCAAAGCGCGGCTCTTCACCTACGCCAGCAGGGCATCCCGGACCGCCGCCAGTATGCGCATGGACTGCGGCGCCCACGTCTCGACGTGATTGAGGGCGAGCAGCCGTTGCACGGCCGGGGCGTGATCGTAGGCGTTCAGGTGCTTTGCGAGGATGCCGGTGACGTCGGCCATCATCAGCAACGCCAGGCCATGCGGATCGTCCGTGTGCGCGGCCGATTGGAGTGATTTGAGCGCCTCGTTGCGCGCTTGCACCGAGCGCAGCGGATAGCGCAGCCGCTTGCGCAGGCGCCAGTCGCGATATTCGATGCGATGCATGAAGTCGCGGCGGAACAAGGCATCGAGAATCTTGGGCGGCAAGGGCGCCATTTTCCTGGCGACAAGATCGATGGCGCCGGCGACAGTCGTCTTCTCCTCGGCCAGCAGATGCATCGCCTCACCGAGCAGGGGGTAATTCGACGGCAGTTGCGAATCGGTGCGCAATAGCCCGTCGTGCAGATGCACGCGCTCGTGCGCGGCCAGATCCACCAGCAGGGAAGCCGCCACCAATTCGCCGGCATCCTGATCGCGGCGCGGCCAGGTCAGCATTCCCGAGCGCGGGTCGCAGGCGATGAGGAAGAAGTGTTCGGCGATCAGCATGCGCAGGCGATTCGGCTTAGCGGCGATTGCTCGCCGTCAAAGCATGCCGTGTCTGCCGCAACGATTCCAGTCCCGCCCAATCCACCTGGTGCAAACCGAGGTAGCGATCCAGCAGCATCGGCATGAGACCGCTGGGCAGCGCGCACTCGCAGTTCCACAACATGACCGCGCCGAAACGGTATTTCGGGAAGAACGCGATCATCGAGCGGTAACCCTGCACCGCCCCGGCATGGTAGATCAGGGTCTGGCCGGCGTAGTCGTAGACGCGCCAGCCGAGCGCGTATTGGGCATCGTCCAGGCGCGCGCGCCGCCACGGCGTGGCGTGACGCTCGCTCGGCGTCTCCACCAGCGGCGTGTGCACCGTGGCCAGGAGCGTCGAAGGCAGCACGTCCGGGCGCTCGCCCATTTGCGCGATCAGCCATTGCGTCATGTCCTTGATGCTGGCATTGACGCCGGCCGCCGCAGGGACGTGGTAGTAGGCCTCCTTGATCGGAATCGGCACCCAGCCATGGCCGCGGCGCGCATGCGGGCGCGCCCAGTCCTTGCTTGCTTCCAAGGCGACGCGGCCGTAGGTGGCGTCGTTCATGCCGAGTGGGTGGAAAATGCGTTTCTCGACCTGGTGGTAGAAAAAATCGCCGCTCACCGCGTAGGTGATGTCGCCGATCAGCGCGAACGTGATGTTCTGGTAGCCGTAGCACTCGCCGACGTCGCATGTCATCGGCACGTCGCGCAGTTTCTCGACGAGTTCCTCGTAAGGTTCGTCCTGTTCGAGCAGGCGGTCGTAGGTGTTGTGCGGCAGACCGACGCGCTGACTGAGGATGTCGCGCACGGTGAGCTTGTCGCTCGCCTCGATGTTCTTCAACTCGAATGTCGGCAGCACGCCGGCCACGCGCGTGTCCCAGTCGAGCATGCCTTCATCGACGAGCATGGCGGTCAGCGCGCTGGCGAACGCCTTGGACAGGGATGCCAACCGGAACGGCGAATCCACGCTCACGTGCTCGCCGCGCGCGGCATCCGCATAACCGATGCCGCGCTGCAGGAGCACGGTATCGTCCTTGACGATGGCGGCGGCCATGCCGGAGATCTGTCCGGACTGCTCGATCTGATCCATCCAGGCGGCGAAGTCCTTGGCGACCGCTTTTGGATTCGCCGACACGTGCACGCCCTGCTCGGCGCTGCGGTGAATCCATTTTTCGCGCACGTCGCGCGCATCGGCCACCACCGCATGCACGACCAGCGTGAGCAACGCCAGCACTGCCGGCGTACGCAGATGAAACATTGCTATGAATCCCTTTTCCGGAACGTCCGCACGGCGGCGGATTCGGCCATGCTATGCTTTTCGCACGGGGAGTCATGGTAACGCCAAACGGGAGCACGTGTGTTATGGGTTCGATAATCCTGCTTATCGTCATCATCGGCATCGTGTTCTGGCTGGTCGGCATCTACAACGGCCTGGTCACCGCGCGCAACGGCTACAAGAACGCGTTTGCGCAGATCGATGTGCAGTTGCAGCGCCGTTATGACCTGATCCCGAACCTGGTGGAAACCGCCAAGGCCTACATGGCTCACGAACGCCAGACCCTGGAAGCGGTGACCGCGGCGCGCGGCGCGGCGATGGGCGGCCTGGCCGCGGCCAAGGCCAATCCCGGCGACCCGCAGGCCATGCAGCAGCTGACCGCCGGCGAAAACCAGCTGACCGGCACGCTCAAGAGCTTGTTCGCGGTGTCCGAGAACTACCCGGATCTGAAAGCCAACCAGAACATGTTGCAGTTGTCGGAAGAGCTGACCTCGACTGAAAACAAGGTATCGTTCGCGCGCCAGGCCTACAACGACGGCGTGATGTACTACAACAACAAGCGCGAAGTGTTCCCGAGCTCGATCATCTCCAACATGTTCAACTTCGCACCGGCTACATCGTGGGAAGTCGAATCGCCAGAGGCGAAGAAGGCGGTCAAGGTGTCGTTCTCCTGACACCCATTCCGATCGATAGCGGGGGATTGCGGAGATGAATTTCTTCGCCCAGCAGGAACGCGCGCGCGCGCACACCAAGCGCATGCTCGTGTTGTTCGTGCTCGCGGTGCTCTGCATCGTGGCCGCGCTCGACTTCGTGCTGTTCCTCGCGTTCGGCTCGTCCGGGCACGGTGTGCATACCGGCTTTGGCGCGGTCATGTTCTGGAACAGCGTGCTCGTGGTCGGGATCATTGGCGCCTGTTCGATGTACAAGATCACGGCGCTGCGCGGCGGCGGCGGCGTAGTCGCGCGCCAGCTCGGCGCGACCCTCGTCGAGCCTGCGACGACCGATTTCGCGCACCAGCGCCTGCGCAACGTGGTCGAGGAAATCGCCATCGCCTCGGGCGTGCCGGTGCCGGAGGTCTACGTGCTCGAAGGCGAGCCGGCGATCAACGCCTTCGCCGCCGGCTACACGCCGGCCGATGCCGCCATCACGGTTACGCAGGGCTGCCTCGACAAGCTCAATCGCGAGGAATTGCAGGGCGTGATCGCGCACGAGTTCAGCCACGTGCTCAATGGCGACATGCGCCTGAACATCCGCCTGATGGGCGTGCTGTTCGGCATCCTCGTGATCGGCATCATCGGCCGCAAGATCGCGGCCAACAGCGGACGCAGCCGCGATTCGGGTTATGCCGTGCTCATTGGCATCGCGATTCTCGCCATCGGCTACATCGGCGTGTTCTTCGGACGCCTGATCAAGGCCGGCATCTCGCGCCAGCGCGAATACCTCGCTGACGCCTCGGCGGTGCAGTTCACCCGCCAGACCCGCGGCATTTCCGGCGCGCTGAAGAAGATCGGCGGCTTGGCCGACGGCTCGAAACTTTCCAGCGGCGAGACCGAGGAAGTCGCGCACATGCTGTTCGGCGACGGCGTGGGCTATTCGGCCCTGTTCGCCACGCACCCGCCGCTCAACCTGCGCATCAAGGCCATCGACCCTGCCTTCGATCCAGCCGAACTCGACGCTATCGCCAGGGCCTGGGCAAATCCGCTGCCGGTCGGCGACAGCGACGGCGCGCAGGTTTCGATTTCGGGATTCGCGCCGGCAGCGATCGCTTTGGCCATGGGCGCGAGCGCGCCGGTCGCCGCTCCGGTGCAGGCCGTCCTGCCGCAGGCGGATGCGGAAATCTCGTTGACGCCGCGGGAAGTCGTCACCCAGGTCGCGCACCCGGGTTCCGACGACTACCGGACCGCGAACGCGATCCACGACACCATTTCCGAGAAATTGCGCGCCCTGGCCTACATGGGCACGCGCTGCCAGCAGGTGGTATTCGCGCTCGCCATCGACACCGAGGCGACCATGCGCGACCGGCAGCTCGGGTTGCTGGAAAAGCGCTACGATGCGAACGTGCGCAAGGGCGTCGAGGAAGTTCTCGCCGAAACCGACACGCTGCATCCGATGCAACGCTTGCCGCTGGCCCAGCTCGCCTTTCCGGCGTTGCGTCGCCAGCCGCGACCGCAACTGCAAACCTTCCTGATCGCGCTCAACGATTTGATCCAGGCCGACGGCGAGGTGCGCCTGGAGGAATACTGCCTCGTCAAGCTCGTCACGGTGCAAGTCATGGACGCGTTGGATCCGTCCAAGGCGCGGCCCACCGGTTCGACGAAGTTGGTGAGGTGTGCGTCCGAGGTGGCGGATGCGCTGGCCATCGTCGCCGCATACGGCGCCGACAACGACGCCGATGCCGAGCGCGCCTATCTCGTCGGCATGCACGAGGTTTTGCCCGACGACATCGCGCCCTATATGCAACGCGAAGAGTGGGCGGTGGCGCTGGATTGCGCCCTGCCCATCCTCGACGCGCTCACGCCCGCCGGCAAGGAACTGCTGGTGCGTGGCCTGACCGCCGCGATCGGCGCCGACGGCAAGGTCAGTGTTACCGAGGCGGAATTGCTGCGCACCATCTGCGCGGCCCTGCACTGCCCGCTGCCACCGCAACTCGATCAGGCGGCGTGAACCCCGCAAGCATGGGCAGCATTCTCTGGCTCGCCTCGTATCCGAAATCCGGCAACACCTGGTTGCGCGTGTTCCTCGCCAACCTGGTCGCGAACCGGCGCGAGCCGCTGCCGCTCGCCGAATTGCCGCGTTACGGCGAGGACGAGGCGCTGCCGGAGCTGTACGCGCGCCGCGCGGGTCGGCCGAGTCTCGATCTGGATCTCGAACAAATCGCCGCCTTGCGACCGCTGGTGCACGCCGACATCGCCGCGCGCCATCCCGGCATCGTGTTCGTCAAGACCCACAACCTGCAGGGCGACCTCCACGGGCATCCGCTGCACAACCCGCAGGTCACGTTCGGCGCGATTTATGTCGTGCGCAATCCGCTCGATGTCGCGATCAGCATGAGCCATCACTTCCAGGTGGATCTCGACACGGCGATCAAGTATCTGGGCAACGATGAGGTCGCGACCGGCAACGTTGAGTTGTTCGTCAGCCAGGTCCTGCGCTCCTGGTCCAGCCACGTCGCCAGCTGGGCCGACACGGCCGGGCCGCGCGTACTCGTGCTGCGTTACGAGGACTTGCTGGAAAAGCCCGTGAAATGGTTCGGCAAGGTGGCGCGCCTGGTCGGACTTGGCCAGGATCGCGCACGCCTCGAACGCGCGATCGATCACGCCGGTTTCCGCGTTCTCGCCGGCATGGAAAAGCGCGACGGTTTCGTCGAAGCGGCAGGCGACAGCACGCGCTTTTTTCGCGCTGGCCGCAGCAACCAGTGGCGCGAAGCGCTCAGCCGCGACCAGGTCGCGCGCATCGTTAGCGTGCATCGCAAGCAGATGGCGCGGTTCGGATACGTGCCGGCGGGGTACTGAGGCGTATCGTTTACGCCGATCAGCCAGATTGGGTGCCCGCGATCAACTCCGCCGCGCGTTCGGCGATCATGATGGTCGGCGCATTCGTGTTGCCGCCGGGCAGGCAGGGCATCACCGAGGCGTCGACGACGCGCAGTCCGGCCACGCCGCGCACGCGCAGTTCGCAATCCACGACGGCGGATTCATCCCTGCCCATGCGGCAGGAGCCGACCGGGTGATACACGGTTTCGGCCTTGCGCCGGATGAAGGCGGCAAGGTCGGCGTCGCTGCGCGCATCCGCGCCGGGGGAGATTTCCTCGCCACGGTAGGCGTCGAACGGCGCGGCCGCGAAGATTTCGCGCGAGACCTTGGCCGCCGCGATCATGGTGCGCAGATCGGCCCCTTCTGCGTCGCTCAGGTAGTTGGCATGGATGGCCGGCTGGACCGCGGGATTCGCCGATTTCAGGCGCAACATGCCACGGCTGTGCGGCCGCAGGTTGCAGGCGTGCATGGTGTAACCGTAGCCGGGCAGGCGATGGCGGCCATGGTCGTCGAGCAGGGCGGGGATGAAGTGCAACTGCACGTCGCAGCGCTCGTCCGGGGCGAGCGACGTGCGCACGAAGCCGCCGCCTTCCGCGATGTTCGAAGTCCCTGGCCCGTCGCGGCGCAGCAGGTATTGGAGAGCAACGGCCACGTCGCTGAGTCGGTCGTAACTGACCGGTTTCGTGCACTGCTGCAGGGTGCAGATGTCCAGATGATCCTGCAGGTTTGCGCCGACGCCGGGTAATTCGTGCGTGACGCGGATGCCCACGTCGCGCAAGTGGTCGGCTGGCCCGATGCCGGACAGCATCAGCAACTGCGGCGAGTTGATCGTGCCGCCGCACAGAATCACTTCGCGGCCTTCCGCGCGCGTCAGGCGTCCGTGGTGGCGATAGTCGACGCCGACCGCGCGCTGACCGTCAAGCAGGATACGATGCGTCGCAGCGCGCGTGCGCACGGTGAGGTTGGGGCGGCCACGGGCGGCGCGCAGGTAACCCGCCGCGGTGGAACAGCGCACGCCGTTCTTCTGCGTGACCTGGTAAAAACCGACGCCCTGCTGGCGCTCGCCATTGAAATCGCGATTGAGCGCGTGGCCGCAGGCCTGCGCCGCATCGACGAATGCCTGGGTCAGAACGCTGTGGTATTTCAGGTCTTGTACCGCAAGCGGCCCGTCGGCGCCGTGCAGTGCGTCTGCCCCACGCACATTCGCCTCGGCACGCTTGAAATACGGCAACACGCCGTTCCAGTTCCAGCGCTCGTCTGCGATCAGCCGCGCCCATTCGTCGTAGTCGCGCGCATCCCCGCGGATGTAGCACATCGCGTTGATCGAACTGGAGCCGCCGAGCACCTTGCCGCGCGGCCACCACAGGCGACGGTTGTCCAGATGCGGTTCCGGCTCGGTGTAGTAGTCCCAGTTGATGCCCTTGCGATTCACCATCTTGGCGATGCCGGCAGGCATGTGGATGAACGGATGCCAGTCGCGCCCGCCCGCCTCGAGCAGCAGCACGCGATGGTGCGGATTCGCGCTCAGGCGATTGGCGAGGACGCAGCCCGCCGAGCCGGCGCCGACGATGATGGTGTCGTAGATCATGATGTTGCGAGGCTAAGCCGCGGCGCTAGAGCAGATGCTCCATCGCGGCGCAGCAATCACGCGAGCACTTCCAGCACATCGCCGAGGCGCAGCGTGCCGGCGCCACGCGGAATCAGGTTCTGGCCGAAGCTCACACCCTTGGGCGTCCTGCGGTAGGTGAGCAGGGTGCGCAGCGGTTCGCCGGATTCATCGAACGCGCCGCGCTCGAAATCCACGGTCGTGATCACGCAGCGGATGCACGGCTTGACCACATCGAACTCGATGTCGCCCACGCGGATGCGCTGCCAGCTGTCTTCGGCGTGCGGTGCCGTGCCGGTGACGACGAGGCTGGGGCGGAAGCGCAGCATGGGCACGGGCTGCGCAAGTTTTTCATTGAGCAGATCCAGCGTGGCCTGCGAGATCAGCAGCAGCGGATAGCCGTCGGCGAAACTGACGATGTCGTCGGGCCGCGAATGGTCTGGATCGACCGCTCGCCGGCACGCTTCGTCCATGTGCACGAAGCGTGCGGGGCTGCCGAGAAACGTGCTGATCCAGACATCGGCTCCGCCGTCGGCAACAAGCGCATCGACATGGCTGCCCCAAACCTCGACGTCGATGCGCTGTGCGGTCGTCGCGGGCGCGGACAATCGCAAGTCCGGCATGCCGGTTGCGCGCACGCGCAACCCGTTGGCACCGGGTTCGGCATGAATCAGAGTCAGGCGCGGGTGCTGCCGTGCGGTGAGGAACTTGCCGTTCGCAGTCGTCACCATCCAGCGGCGATCGTGTTCAAGTCCGCGCGCTTCCACGCGTGCCGAATCGAGCGGCAGAGGCGCGCAGGACTTGAGCGGATAGACGTGGATGGACGCGAGAGTCGGTGTCATGGGGGCATGTTACGCTACGCGCCAGTCACGTCGAGGGGCATGGATGAGCGATCCGCAATCCCAGGCCACCGCAACCCGCACGGCGCGCTGGCTGCGCGTGGAGCGTGGCGAGTGGCCCGCGGTGCTGCTCGGCTTCGTGTATTTTTTCTTCGTGCTGACGGCGTACTACGTCATCCGTCCGGTGCGCGACCAGTTGTCGGCGGCGGTCGGTTCGATCGCCCTACCGATTTTCTACAGCGCCACGTTCGTCGTCACCCTGGCGCTGACGCCGTTGTTCGGCGCTTTGGTCGCGCGCTTCAAACGCCGCCGCTTCGTGCCCGTGGTGTACGTCCTGTGCATTGCCGGCACGCTCGCCTTCGTGCCCCTGTTCGAGATGCAGGTGCAGATCGGCCCACGCCTGCTTGGCACGATTTTTTTCGTCTGGGGCAGCGTCTTCAACCTGTTCGTGGTCGCCGTGTTCTGGAGCTTCATGGCCGACCTGTTCGATGCCGAACAATCGCGGCGCCTGTTTCCGCTGATCGCGCTCGGCGGCCCGTTGGGGGCCATCGCCGGGCCGATTCTCACGCGCGAGCTGGTTTTTCGCATCGGCGTTTCCGGGTTGCTGTGCGTTTCGGCGGCCGCGCTTGCCGCGACGCTGGCCTGCATTTTCGCGCTGTTGCGCTGGTCGCGTGCGCATCCGGTGCGCGGCGATGCGCGGCGCGACGAGCGCATCATCGGCGGCGGGGTGATGGCGGGCGCTGCGATCACGTTCTCCTCGCCGCTGCTGTTCCGCCTCGCCGTGCTGATGCTGCTCGGCGACAGCGTCGGTACGGTGGTCTATGCGCTGCTGGCCGATTACAGTCACGAACACTTCCATACCGCCGCGGCGCGCATCGATTTCGCCGCCAGTCTCGATCTTGGCACCAACCTGCTGCAGGCCGCGCTGCAGGTCTTGCTCACACGCGAATTGATGGTGCGTCTGGGGCCGGTCTGGGCGCTGGTACTGGACGGCGTAGTCAAGGCCGTGATGCTCGCCGGCCTGATCGTATTCGGTGCCGGCTGGATCGCCGTCGTGGCCGTGGTCACGCGGGCCAGCGCCTACGGTGTATTCAAACCGGCCAACGATAGTTTGTATACCTTGGTTGATGCGGAGACGCGCTACAAGGGCAAGAACTTCATCGATACCGTGGTCTGGCGCTTTGGCGACGTCGTCATCACCAGCGGCTTGAACGTACTGCGCGGCGCCGGCGTCGCGATCGCGGGCCTTGCCGGATTGTCGATCCTTGCCGCAGCGGCGTCGAGTTTCCTCGGCTGGCGGGTGGGGCGCGCAAAAGAATTGCAGGACGGTGCGGCGGTTCCCGCACGCTGATCAGGCCGGCGGTGGGATACGCTTCGCTGCTCCCGCCCTACACCGATCTTTGCGGCCCCGTAGGGCGGGACAAGTCGCGCAGCGACGCATCCCGCCGGGCGATTCTCACGCCACAGAGCGCAACTCCGATTTTGGCTTGACGACCGCCGCACGCAATTCCGCCGGATCGAAATCGTCCACGTCGATGAATTCCTGCGCGGCCGCGCGCACGCGTTCAAGCAGCTTGCGCTCTTCGGTGCTGAGCGCGCCGCTGCGTTCGGCTTCGACAAGCTGCGCGTCGGCATCCAGTGCCTTGATCGCGCCGGACTTGAGTGCCTTGGCGAACTTGCGCTCGACCGGTTCGGCGGCGATGACATCCGGCAGCAGCGCGTTCATGCGCCCGACCGGATTGTTCGCGCTCGGCGTGAGATAGATCCACTCGGCCAGACGCGTGCGCGCGTCGTTCGGCGCGCACAGGATCGCTGCGACGCGGTGACCGAGGCGGTCGGACGGCGGGGCTTCGCGGCGGCCGATCGGGAAGATCAGCGCGCGCAACAGCCAGGCCACCGGGCGAATCGGGAAATTGCGCAAGGTCCCGTCGAGTGCGCTCTGCATGCGCCAGGCGCAATCGTGGAACGCCCAGGCCAGCAGTGGCTGGTCGGCGACCGGGCGTCCCTGGTCTTCGTAACGCTTGAGCATCGCGCTCGCGATGTAGAGATTGGACAGCACATCGCCCAGGCGTGCGGAGATCTTCTCTTTGAACTTGAGCTTGCCGCCGAGCGTGAGCATGGCGGTGTCGGCGGCGAGCGCCAGATTCGCCGCATAGCGGTTGAGCTTGCGGTAATAGCGCCGTGTGTATTTGTCGCCTGGCGCGCCGCCGATATTGGCGTGGGTCAGGCCGAGCACGAAGCTGCGCGCGGCATTGGAAATCGCGAAGCCGATGTGGCGGAACAGCACGCGGTCGAATTCGGTCAGGCGCTGGCGGTAGTCGGCAATCTGCGCGGCCTGCAATTCCTTGAGCACGAACGGGTGACAGCGGATCGCGCCCTGGCCGAAGATCATCAGGCTGCGCGTCATGATGTTCGCGCCTTCCACCGTGATCGCGATCGGCGCAGTCTGCCACGAACGGCCGGCGTAGTTGGACGGGCCGAGCTGTACAGCCTTGCCGCCGTGCACGTCCATCACGTCCTTGGCAACTTCACGGCCCAGTTCCGTGCAGTGGTACTTGGCGATGGCCGATCCCACCGCCGGCTTCTCGCCGCGGTCGACGGCGGCGGCACTCGCGCGCGACAGTGCGGTGATCGCGTAGGCGTGGCCGCCGATGCGCGCGAGCGCTTCCTCGACGCCTTCGAAGCGCCCGATCGCCATGCCGAACTGCTTGCGGATGCGCGCGTAGGCGCCGGTCGCGATCGCGCCCATGCGCACGCCGCCCGACGCGTTCGCGGGCAGGGTGATGCCGCGGCCGATGGACAGGCATTCGACCAGCATGCGCCAACCCTGGCCGGCCATCTTTTCGCCGCCGATCAGTTGCGACAGCGGCACGAACACGTCCTTGCCGCGCAGCGGGCCGTTGAGGAACGCGGCGTTGAGCGGAAAATGCCGGCGGCCGATTTCCAGGCCTTTCGTCTCGCGCGGAATCAGCGCGAGGGTGATGCCGAGGTCTTCGTTGTCGCCGAGCAGATGGTCGGGATCGTGCATGCGGAAGGCGAGGCCGATGATCGTGGCGGCCGGAGCGAGGGTGATGTAGCGCTTGTCGAAGGTCAGGCGCACGCCGACCACGTTGCCGCCCTGCCATTCGCCCTTGCAGACGATGCCGTAGTCCGGAATCGAGGTGGCGTCGGAACCCGCATGCGGACCGGTCAGGGCGAAGCAGGGAATCTCGCGGCCATCGGCGAGGCGCGGCAAATAATGATCGCGTTGCTCGGGCGTGCCGTAGTGCAGCAACAACTCGCCGGGGCCGAGCGAGTTTGGCACGCCGACGGTGGACGACAGCGCGCCGGACATGCTCATCAGCTTCTGCAACACGGCCGACTGCGCCAGCGCGGAGAACTCCAGGCCACCGTAGCGCTTGGGGATGATCATGCCGAAGAATTTCTTCTGCTTGACGAAGTCCCAGATTTCCGGCGGCAGGTCGGATAGCTCGTGCGTGATCTGCCACTCGTCGACCATGTGGCACAGCTCCTCGCAGGGGCCGTCGAGGAAGGCTTGTTCCTCCACCGACAATTCCGGCTTGGGTTGCTTGAGCAGTTTCGACCAATCGGGCTTGCCACTGAACAGCTCGCCTTCGAAACCGACGGTGCCCGCTTCCAGCGCGATGCGCTCGGTGTCGGAAAGCTGCGGAGTGATTTTCTGGTAGATGCCCAGCAGCGGCGCGGTGATGCGGCGGCGGCGGAACTCGGGAATGTTCAGTGGCAGCACGATCACCGCGAACACCAGCGCGGTAATTGCGATGGCCAGCCAGTGGCTGCCGGCAAGCAACCCGATGCCGATCACGGCCGCGAAACCGGCGATGGTCCATGCGACCAGGCGCGTGCGCAGGTAGGCGCAGGCAAGCGAAACCACGAGCAGGGCGATGAGCGGGTACCAGTGAATCATGGTCTATCCTCGATCCGGTTGTTGCGAAGCGGCGCGACAAAGCGCTCGACCGCGGCGGTGAAGGCGGCATTTTCGTCGCCGGCGATCATATGCGTGGCATGCGCCACGCGCACATGCTGTGCGTGCGGCACGCAGCGCAGGAATTCGGCGATGGTGTCGTCGGACACCACGTCGCTACGTTCGCCGCTGATGAGCAGTACCGGCACGCGGATGCGGCGCGCGGCATCGAGAAGCCCCGCCTGTTCGCGTTCGCTGCCGTTGGCGATGGTGTCGAGCAGGCGCGGGTCCCAGTGCCAGCGCAGGCGTCCGCCGGTATCGGTCACGAGCAGGCTGCGCAAACGTTGGGGCGATTTGGTCCGCGACCGGTGTGGCAGATACTGCGCAATCGCGGCGCTGGCTTCCTCGACCGATGCGAAACCGTCGGGATGCGCGCGCATGAAGGCGAGGATGCGCGCGACGCCGGCGGCTTCCCAGCGCGGCGTGATGTCGACCAGCACCAGGGCGCGGAACACCTCGTGTTCGGCTTGGGCGACGAGGCCGAGCAGTCCGCCCATCGAGGCGCCGACGAGAATGGGTTTGTGCGCGGGCATGCGGGCCAGTCGCACCAGGTCATCGACGAATTGGGAAAATTCATAGCGGCCATCCGTGCGCCAGCCGCTGTCGCCGTGGCCGCGCGCGTCCATGCTCAGGCAATACCAGCCGGAGTCAGCGAGCGCCGTCGCGGTCGTATCCCAGGCATGCCGGGTTTGACCGAAGCCGTGCGCGAAAACCAGCGCCTGCGCATCGGCATCGCCGTGCGCTTCGACGGCCAGTGGAACGTCATCCGCCCCGACGAGCGTGATGCGTTCTGGCTCGATGGGGGTAGTCGTTTTGTGCATGGGCGCTGCCGGCATATTTGCGAGTATGGAAATCCGGATTGGAGTAATCAATCAGGTTGTGGCGACGCAAGACATGCGTAGGTCATGTTGCAATGCAGCGTATTCCTTGCTTCCCGCTGCCGCTGCCAGCCGTTACCATGCCGCGATGCTGGATTCGACCATGATTCGCGCGTTGACGTGCAGCAACGCCGGACGGCGCAGATCGTCCGCAATATTTTTTCATTTTTTGCCGCAAGGCTGCCGGAAGGAGAACCATGAGCAAGTTGGAATCACTCAACCGCTGGGTCGACGATGTCGTCCGTCTGACCCAACCCGAGCACGTGCATTGGTGTGACGGTTCCGAAGCCGAAAACGACGCGCTGATCGACTTGATGCTACAGCGCGGCGACTTGGTTGAACTCAATCCGCGCACGCATCCGAATTGCTATCTGCACCGTTCCAATCCTTCCGACGTCGCGCGCGTCGAGCACCTCACCTTCATCTGCATGAAGAACCGCGAAGACGCCGGCCCGAACAACCACTGGATGGAGCCGGTCGAGGCGCACGCCAAGATCGACGCCCTGTTCGCCGGCTGCATGCAAGGACGCACGCTGTACGTGATTCCCTACTGCATGGGGCCGATCGATTCGCCGCTGTCGCGTTGCGGCGTGGAGATCACCGATTCACCCTACGTCGTCGCGAACATGCGCATCATGACGCGCATGGGTGCGCCCGCGCTGGCGCGCATCGAAAGTGAGGGCAAGTTCGTGCGTGGACTGCATTCGACCGGCGAACTCGATCCGCACAAGCGTTTCATCATGCATTTTCCCGACGAGCTTTCGATCAAGTCGATTGGCTCGGGCTATGGCGGCAATGCCTTGCTCGGCAAGAAGTGCCACGCCTTGCGCATCGCATCAAAGCAGGCGCGCGACGAAGGCTGGCTGGCCGAACACATGCTGATCGTCGGCATCCAGAATCCGAGGGGCGAAACGCATTACGTCGCGGCGGCGTTTCCTTCGGCCTGCGGCAAGACCAACCTCGCCATGCTGATTCCGCCGGAAAGCTATCGCAAGGCCGGCTGGAAGGTCTGGACGGTCGGCGACGACATCTGCTGGATGACGCCGGGCACGGACGGGCGCCTGTGGGCGATCAACCCCGAGGCCGGATTCTTTGGCGTGGCGCCGGGCACCAGTGCGAAGACGAATCCGAATGCGTTGGCCATGCTCAACCACGACACCATCTTCACCAATGTCGCCGTCACCGCCGACGGCGATCCGTGGTGGGAAGGCCTGCCCGACGGCACTCCGGTCAAGGATTGGCAGGGCCGCGATTACTTGCCGTCGAATGGCCCTGCCGCACATCCGAATTCGCGTTTCACGGTTTCCGCCAAGCAGTGTCCGAGCTGGTCGCCGCATGCCGAAGATGTGCAGGGCGTGCCGATTTCCGCCATCGTTTTCGGCGGTCGCCGCGAGCACCTGGTGCCGCTGGTGTTCGAGGCGCGTGACTGGACGCACGGCGTGCTGGTAGGCGCGGCGATGGGCTCGGAGACGACTGCTGCCGCGACCGGCGCGGTTGGCGTGCTGCGTCGCGATTCGATGGCGATGAAGCCGTTCTGCGGCTATAACTTCGCCGACTATTTCGCGCATTGGCTGTCGCTGGACAAGCCCGGCGCGAAATTGCCGAAGCTCTTCCACGTCAACTGGTTCCGCAAGGGCGAGGACGGCAAGTTCCTGTGGCCGGGTTTCGGCGACAACATGCGCGTGCTCGAGTGGATCCTCGGCCGCTGCGCCGGCAGCGAAGGCGCCGAGGAAACGCCGATCGGCAATCTGCCACGCGTCGGGGATCTGAACCTCGATGGCCTGGACCTTCCGCACGCCAAGCTCGAAGCGCTGCTGCATGTCGACACCGAAGGCTGGAGCGCCGAGTACGAGAGCATCGGCGAATACCTCGCTTCTTACGGCGCGCGCATGCCGCAGAAGCTGCTGAACGAACATCAGCGGATTTCCATGCAGTTGACCGGGGAGGAAATGGAAGCGGTCGGGACCCCATGAAAAACGCTTTTCCCGCAGGTGGCAGCGGGAGAAGCGTTTAAACCCGGCACGCGGACGCCGCATCCAAGCTCACGTATGGATGGCCTTGCCTTGACTGCCGATGTGCCGATTGCCGAACTGCCCGCCCGCGATGCGGATGCGGCGCTGGTGCGTCGCGCCGTGGGCGGCGAGGCGGCGGCTTTCGAGCAACTCTACCGTCGCCATGCCGGCCGCGTGCATGGCGCGATCCTGCGACTGGTCGGGATGGATCGCGCACGCGCCGAGGAACTGACCCAGGATGCCTTCGTGCAGGCCTGGCGCAAGCTCGACAGCTTCCGCTTCGAGTCCGCGTTCGCGACCTGGCTGCACCGCCTCGGCGTCAACATCGCGCTGATGGACCTGCGCATCCGCCGCGACGAGGACGCCATGGGCGACGACGATTTGCAGGCGGCGGCGGGCGGCGAGGTGCCGTTCTGCGCGGCCGAGCGCGGCGACTTGGAACGCGCGGTGGCCGCGCTGCCGACACGGGCGCGCGCGGTGCTGGTGTTGCACGACGTCGAGGGTTTCAAGCACGAGGAAATTTCGGCCGAACTCGGCATGGCCGTGGGTTCGTCCAAGGCACAACTGCATCGCGCGCGCGGACTGCTGCGTCGCGCACTCGCGGATCGTTGAAAACGAAATCCGCGAGAAATGAGGGTGAGGAGGACAGTCATGAATCACGAATTCCAGTGGCGCAACGAACTGCGCAAACTCGGCGGTGACGCGCAGCCGCCGCGCGACCTGTGGCCGCAGATCGCCGCGCGCATTGCCGTGCGTCCGGCAACGCAGCGCTGGCGCATGGGATTGGGATTGGCGGCAACCCTGGCCTCGGCCTTGGCCGTCGCCACGCTGGCGTGGCGCACGCACTCCACGAACACGATTCCGCTTGCCGCGACGGCACCGGCTCACGGCGCGAAGGGCATGGCCGCGGACAACGCGCCGCTGGCCTGGGCCGTGCCCGCCAATCCGGCGCTCGCCGCCGCCTCGCGCGATCTGGACGGCGCCAGCGTGCAACTGCAGCAGGCGCTCGAACTACACCCGCAGGCCGTGTTTCTGGTCGGCCTGCTCAACCGCACCAACGCCCAACGCATGCGTCTGCTGCGGCAGGCGCCCAATGTCTGAAGAATCGACGGAGGCCGAATCATGAATAAGAACATTCTCCACATTGCTGTAATGTGTACATTGCTCGCCGGCGCCGGGTCCGCGTTGGCCGCACCGCCGGCCGCGGCCTACACCGACATTTCCGCGGGCACATCCTCGCAGCCGCTGGCTTCGACCTGGCCCGTCGCGGCGGAGGGCCGCGTCGACATCGGCAACGTGCGCGGCAAGGTGACGGTCACGGGTTGGGATCAACCGCAGGTGAAGCTGGAAGGCACGCTCGGCGCTGGATCGACCCTTGCCGTTTCCGGCGCTGCCGACCGCCTGAGCCTGCGCGTCAAGAGCACAGAAAAAGGTTGGTTCGGGTCCGACGGACCTCAGCACGACAGCGTGTTGATCCTGCACGTGCCGCGTAACGCCGCACTTGAAGTGAGCGTGGTCAGCGCCGACGCGAGCGTGGCGGACATGGCCGGGAAATCGCTCAAGGTTGGCAGCGTCAGTGGCGATCTTGACCTGTCCAGCGCGGCGCCCGCTGTCGATGTCGACAGCGTCAGCGGCGACGTGAAGCTCGCTGCGCCGAGTCCGAATCCGGCGGCGTCGGTGCATGTGCAGACAGTCAGTGGCGAAATCCGCGCAAAGAACCTGGCCGGCCGGATCAAGCTGGAAACCGTGTCCGGCGGCATGGAATGCGCCTGCGGGGCGGTGCGCGAGTTGAATACCGGCAGCGTTTCCGGCGATGCCGACATCGCCGTCGCGCCCGAAGCATCCGCACGCCTGCACCTGGAATCGATGAGTGGATCGATTCGCCTGAAACTGCCGGCGACGTTGTCCGCACGCATCGACGCGGCGACCTTCAGCGGCAGCATCCACAGCGATTTTGGCGCGGTGCAGGAAAAGGAGTACGGCCCCGGCAGCAGCCTGAAGGCGCAGATCGGCGCGGGTGACGCCGACATCAGCGTGCAGGCTTTCAGCGGCGATATCCAGCTGCGCAAGCAATGAGGCAACCGCCTGTCGCATCGCGGCGCTGCCGCATGCGATGATGGTGGGATGAAATCGACTTCACGCCTTCAAGGGCTCTCGCCCGCCGCGGCACAATCCATTGTTGCGACGGCGCAGGCGCTTGAGGCTGGTCGTCCGGACGATGCCGCGCGCGCGCTTGCCGCCGCGCTCGCGAGCCATCCGGATCACCCGGAAGCATTGCGCCTTGAAGCCGGGATTTTCAGTTTGCGCGGGCAGCACGCGCAGGCCGTAAGCGCGATGCAACGCGCGCTCGCGCAGCGTTCGGACGACGCGCTGTACCACAACACGCTCGGCAGCGTGCTCGCCGACGCGGGCGAATTCGACGCGGCGATTGCCGCGCTGCGCCGGGCCTGCGCGTTGCAGCCGAACCTAGCCGCTGCATGGTTCAACCTCGGCATCGTGCTGGTCCGGTGCGTCCGCTATGCCGAGGCGGCCACGGCATTGCATCGCGCCGTCGCGCTCGATCCGCACCACGCCGCCGCGCGCGCGCAACTGGCCGATGCGCTCAAGGTTGCGGGGCAAATCGACGCGGCCGTTGCCGAGTACCGCCGCGTGCTTGCGCAGCAGCCGTGGGCCGGCATGGCGTGGTGGGGCCTGGCGAACATCAAGACCGTGGCGTTCGCGGCGGTGGACGTCGATGCCTTGCACGCGGCGTTGCGCGATCCGCGTGCGAGCGACGACGACCGCATCGCCATGGGTTTTGCGCTGGCGCGCGCGCTGGACGACCAGGGCCGCTACGCCGAATCGCTGGCCGCGCTCGCACAGGCCAACGCGATCGCGCGACGGCGCAGGAAGTGGGATGCCGGTGCATTCGATGCACTGATCGCCGGATTGCGCGACGCGTTCGCGTCCGTTCGCGGTGTGGACGAATCCGCATTGGGCAATGAGGCGATATTCGTCGTTGGCCTGCCGCGTTCCGGCACGACGCTGGTCGAACAAATCCTTGCCTCGCATTCGCAAGTCGAAGGCGCCGGCGAATTGCCGGACCTGACCCTGACCCTCAACGAAGAATCGCGGCGCCGTGGCGTCGCGTATCCGCAGTGGGTAAGCGCACTGACGCCTGCGGATTGGTCGCGACTGGGCCGGCGCTACCTGCAACGCACCGCCTACTGGCGCGAGCGCAAGCCACGCTTCGTCGACAAGATGCCGAACAACTGGATCATGATGGGCGCGATCCGCGCCATGCTGCCGGGTGCGCGCATCGTCGTGTGCCGGCGCGATCCACTGGAAACCTGTTTTTCCTGCTATCGCCAGCATTTCGCCGGCAACGATTGGACGCGCGACTTCGCGGACCTGGCCGCCTACTGGCGCGCGTTCGATCGCAGCGCGCAGGATTGGCAGGCGCTGCAACCGCAGCACGCGTATGCGCACGATCATGCAGCCTTAGTCGCGGATCCGGAAGAGCGCATCCGCGCGTTGCTGGATTTCTGCGGACTGCCGTTCGAGGAGGCCTGCCTGCGTTTCCACGAAACCACGCGCGAAGTGCGATCCCCCAGCGCGGCGCAAGTGCGCCAGCCGCTGCGTGCCGATACCGCGCGCGCCGGGGCGTACGGCGAATTGCTCGATCCATTGCGTACCGCGCTCGGATTGCCCAAATTCGCGGATGCCGCCCATGCCCGCTGAAGCACAGGCGCTGGACGAACTGCGCGTGGCGGTCCTGCGCGGCGACTGGAGCGGCGCCGCACGCGCGGCAACCGCGGGCCTGGCCGAACATGCGGACTCGCTGGAATTGCGCCGCGCACTGGCCGGCATCCATCGCCAGGGCGGACGCATGGCCGATGCCGAGGCGCTGCTGCGCGAAGTGCTGGCGCGCGCGCCCGGCGACTTCGCGGCGGCGTTCACCCTGGCCGAAATGCTGATCGAAGCCGGCCGCGGCGCGGCCGCCGCCGATGTCCTGCACGGCTGCATTGCACGGGGTTCGCCCGACGCGGAACTCGCGATCCGTGCCATCGAGTCGCTCGACGAGGCCGGGCGCAAGCGGGCCGCGGCAGGCATTGCCGAAACCGCGCTCGCCGCGCAGCCGGCCGATGCGCGCCTGCACGCCTACGCCGGCATGCTTGAGTTGCAACTCGGCGAGTTCGCTCGCGCGCGCGAGCATTATCTGTACGCGATGGCGAATGACGCGCGCGCCTGCGAGTGGAACGTGCCGGACGGACTTTCCGGCGCGCAGCGCTACGTGGATGCAAGCCACGCGGATTTCGCCATGTTCCGCGCATGTCTGGCGCGCGAGGACCTTTCCGCGAAGGCGCGGTCATCGTTGCTGTTTGCCGTCGGCAAGGCGCATGACGACATCGGCGACTACGCGCAAGCGGCGGATTTCTTTCGCCAGGCCAACGCGCTCGCGCATGCGGCAACGGCCTGGTCGCGCAAGAACTGGCGGCGCGCGGCCGAATCGCGGCTCGCCGCGAAACCGTTCGCGCAACGCCTGGATGCGCCGGATTTCGTCCCGGTGTTCATCGTCGGCATGCCGCGCTCCGGTACGACCCTGGCGGCAGAACAGTTGGCGTGCTTTGCCGCGGTGCGCAATCGCGGCGAATTGCCGTGGCTGGCGAAACTCGCGCAACTACCCGTGCTCGCGGGCAATCCGTCGCGCACGGTGCTTTCCCAGTGTGCGGCAATCTACGCGGCGCAACTGCGTCAGGACGATTCGGGCGATGCGCGCTTCTTCATCGACAAGCAGCCGCTGAATTTCCGCTATGTCGACCTGATCATGGCGCTATGGCCGAATGCGCGCATCGTGCACTGCACGCGCGGAGCGCGCGACACGGCGCTGTCGCTGTGGGCGCAATCCTTTCACGAGGACGTGCAGGGTTATTGCTTCGATTTCGGCGACATCGCGCTGGTGATGCGCGATTGCGAACGCCTGATGGCGCATTGGCGCGAGCTCTATCCGCAGGCCATTCGCGAATTGCGTTACGAGGAACTGGTGGCCGATCCCGGGCGCAGCATCGGCGAGCTCGCCGCCTGGCTCGGTTTGCCGAACGATCCGGCGCCACGCACCGATGCGGTGGCGGAAGCGATCGGCACGGCGAGCCTGTGGCAGGCGCGCCAGCCCGTCTACACGCATTCGATCGGGCGCTGGCGCCATTACGCGCCCTACGTGCCGGAACTGGAAAAGTTCGCCGGGGAGTGAACCGGATCAAGCCCGATCGGTGGAATAACCCCAATGTTCCAGCATCGGTTTTAGTATCGGCAACGCCGGTTCGAAGTATTTTCGATACGCTTGCCAACGGCCCAGCCCTTTCGTGTTCACCGGTTCGATCACCTGGCTGTAGCTCGGCGTCGCAATGTAACCCTTCTCACGCGCGCGCTGGTCGAAGCGTAGCATCGGCGCGGCGTCGGCCAGATCAAGGAAATCGGCAACGCGCCGTGTCTGCGTCGCGGTGTCCGCGACGAGGTCCTCGTAGCGCGAGACAAGGGCATCGGGCTTGATCACGGATGCATGCTGCAGCCAGGTCTGCATCGCCTGCACGTAAGCCGCCGCCAGCCGCTCGAGATTCTCGCAGGCCGCGCCGAGCACGCTGGAGCGGAAATTCTGCATGTAGCACGACAAGACGACGTCGCAGGGATGGCGCACGCACAGGATGATCTTCGCGGCCGGGAAAAGGCGGTGGATCATCGGCAGCCACAGCATGTTCAGCGGGTTCTTGTCGACGAGCCGCACGTCCGCGCGGCGCTGGATGCGTTCCGCGGTCAGCAGGAAATATTTCTTGCGCAGTTCGTCGCAGTCGTACTGGCGCAGCACGGAAAGGTCGTCGAGGATGCGCGGATCGTGCGATCGCAGTTTTCCGGCGAGGCGTTCGAAGAAGGGCGTCTCGTCCATCGACTGCAGTTGCGGGTGCGCGTCGAGCATCTGCTCGAGCAACGTGGTGCCGGAGCGCGGGAAACCGACGACGAATATCGGCGAATCGATCGAATCCGGCGCCCGATAGCTCGGCCAAGTCGCGAATTCCTCGGGCGTGAGCTTGCGCACGGCGCCGGGCAACGGCAAGGCGGCGGGCGTGAAAAATTCGGGCGCCGAGTGCTTCAGTTCCCCGACATGGCGTGCGTGCGCTTCGCCCAGGGCTTGCATCGCGCCAGCCGGGTCGTGCAGCTTGTCGCAGACGTTCCCCAACTCGTAGTAGTAGGCGTAATCGTTGTCGTGCAGGGGGCCGGCTTGTTCGAGCAGCGAACGCGCCAGCGCCGCATCGTTGCCGCGCAAGGCGAGTATCGCGCGCACATGTGCGATCTGCCGACGCGCGGAATCGGTGAGATCCATCGCGTCGAGCGGTTGCAACAGCGCGGCGGCCTCGGTCAGCAGGTTGTGGCGTTCATGGACCCTGGCCAGCAGGATGCGGGCATCGACACGTTGCGGGCTGCGTGCCAGCAGGTCCTGCAGCACCGCTTGCGAAGCCGGTGCATCGGACAGCAGCAGCAACAAGCGCGCCAGTTCCATCTGCAGATGTTCTTCTTCCAGCGGCAGCCAGTCGCGCCACGGCTTGATCAGGTCTTCGCAGCCGCGAAAGTCCTGCGCGAGCGCGCAGGCATTGGCGGCAAGAATGCGCGGTCGCGGGGCTTCGCGATCGAGCTCGAACGCGTCGAGCAGCATGTCGCGGGCGGCAAGATATTCCTTGCGCCCCTGCAGCAACAGGCCAATCTGGATGCGCGGCTCGGGATCGCGCGGATCCAGATCCATGCCCTTGCGCCATGCCGCTTCGGCCTCGTCGTCGTGGCCGGCTTCATGCAGGATCGTGGCGTAGTTGTTCCAGTGCATGGCTGCGCCGGGCTGCACTTGCGTCAAGTGGCGGAATGCCGCGATCGCGTCGTCGCTGCGACGCTGCGCGTGCAGGCTCATCGCCAGCGCGAGCAGTGCATCGATGTGCGCGGGCGCCTGCGCGAGCACGTCGCGGCTGAGGCGTTCGGCTTCGACCGGATTGCCGCCGCGCAGCGCGGCGACGATGTCCCCAAAAATGGCTGATTCGTTCATCGGCTAGGAACAAGAAAAAATGAGGAAAAAAAAGAGCCGCGCTTGCGCGCGGCTCTCAAGTTTACGCTCGCTCGAGCGATCTTGTCAGAACTTCACGGTCACGCGGGCGAAGTAGTAGCGGCCCATCATGTCGAAGTTGCCCGGATCGGTGTTCGCGTTGAGCGTGTTGTTGGCCCACAGGAACGGCGGCTGGATGTCGCCCACGTTGTCGATGCCCACGTCCACGCGCGTGTTGATCGGCTCGATGTTGTAGCCGACCTGCACATCGTTGTACGTGCGGGCGCCGTAACGCAGGATGACATTGTGCAGCGCGCAATCCTTGCCGAACTGCGAGTAGTAGCACTGGCCAGCCGGGAAGCTGTCCTGATCCGCCTTGCCCGAGCCGTTGCGGAACTTGCCGGTGTAGCGCATGCGCCACGAGGCATCCCACGAACCCAGGTTCCAGTTCACCGAAGCCAGAGCGCGCCAGCGCGGGAACAGGCAGACGCCGCCGCCGGTTTCCGGACAGGCAGCCTGCGCAGCCGAACCGAACGGTTGCACGTGACCGGCGTTGTGGTAGACGAGAGAACTAATGCCGGGATTTGGCGTCTGGTCGTACTGCGAGAGGTAGGTCGCGTCGAGGCCCACGCTGAAATTGCCGAACGCGAACTGCGGCAGGCGGTACTTGACCGAGAAGTCGGCGCCCTTGACATCGATGCGGCCAACGTTGCCGGTCGGTTCGACGATGTTGTCGACTTGCCCGGTGTTGAAGCGATGCACCAGCGAGCAGTACTGCGAGGTCTGGAGCAGGAAGCAGTTGTCCAGAACCTGCTGTGCGCCGACGCTGGTGATCGTGTCGTCGAGCTTGACGCGCCAGAAGTCGGCGCTCAGCGAGAGGCCATCCACCCAGTGCGGCGAGTACACGAAGCCCCAGTTGAACGTCGCGCCGTGCTCAGCCTTGATCGGGAAGTTGGCGTACTTCGAACCGGACAGGATGCCCTTGATCTGCAGATTCTGGGCGACGTCCGGATCGGCGAAGCCGCCGGTCAGCGGCACGCCGGCGCAAGCCGGGTTGCTGGCATTCGGGTTCGTGCCGCCGGCGTAATCGCACGGATCGTGGCTGAGTTTCGGTGCGTCGCTGATCGGCGCGCCGAACACGTCGCCGACGGTCGGGGCACGGAACACCTTGTTGTAGTTGCCGCGCAGCAGCAAGTCGTCGATCGGCTTGAACTCCACGCCGATGGCAGCGTTGTTGGTGCTGCCGAACGTGCTGTACTTGGAGTAGCGGTCGCTCAAGGTCACGTTCAGGGAGTTGACGAACGGCAGGTCCTTGAGGATCGGCAGGAACAATTCGCCGTACGCTTCCTTGACGTTGTAGCCGCCCTGCAGGTGCGAGGAGCACTGGCTGCCCAGCGTACAGTTGCCGGTGGCCGGGTTGATCGTCAGGTCGGAAGCGACGGTGTTGTTCTGGTACTCCTTGCGATAGCTGGCGCCGACGGCAAGCTGGGCGGTACCGGCCGGCAGGTTGAACACGCCGCCGTTGAAGTCCAGGTGATGGATGCGCTCAAGCTGCCAGGTGTTGGTCAACGCCGGGGCCGCGAGGGAACCCAGCACGGCCGCCTGTTCCGGCGAGTACGGGTTGAAGCCGTTGAACGGCACGCAACCGGCGATTGCGGTGGTCGGATCGCCCGGCACCTTGACGCAGGTCGGCACGCCATTGACGAGCATCGACGGGCCCGAGGCCACGTTCAGCCTCGCCAGGTCCGGCAGGCCAAGGGTGGTCGCGATCGTGGAGATGTGGCCGAAATCGCTGCCCAGATCCCAGTTCCAGTCCTGGTCGAAAATGCCGAAGTGGCCCTTCAGCCCGGCGCTGAACTGGTCGGTCACGTTGTTGGTCTTGGCCGCGCGGTTGCCGGCGGCAACCAGACGCAGGCCGGCACCCAGGCCGCCCGTGAAGGTTTGGCCGAACGGGTTGTACATGCTGTCTTTCGAGATGACCCAGCCGCCGCCCGTGGTGAGCGGATCGGCCGCCAACTGGAAGCCGGACTGCGTCTTGTTGTGCGTGCCTTCGAGGTACACATCGACGCTGTCGGTCAGATGGTAGGTGCCATTGATGAACAGGTTCGTGCGTTCCTGCGGCGTCATCAGCAGGTTCACCGCCGCGTAGTTGTACTTGTCGGACGGGGTGGTGGCCGTGCCGTTGTTGACGAAGCAGTGGTAGTCGGTCAGCGCGTTCGCACCGCTGGTACCCGGCGTGTGTGCCAGCGTCTTGCAGTGGTAATGATCGAACAGCGGGCCGCTGCCCGGGATGGTGAAGCGCCCGTTCGGACCGGTGGACGAGCCGCCCGGGGCGACCTTGCTCGGGTCGAATTCCGGCGGGACTGCGCCGATGGCCGAGCCGCTGCCGGAAACGCCGGTGCCGCGGCCGTACAGGGACTTGGCGTCATGCGAGAACTTGCGGTTCGCCTGCAGCACGCTGTCCGTCTTGTTGTAGTCGATGCCGGCGACGATGCTGCCCTTGTCGGAGGTTTGTCCGAACAGGAAGCTCACGCCTTTGCGCTGGCCATCGTCGTGGTCGGAAATACCGTAGTCGACGCTGACTTGCGCGCCCTGGTAGTTCTTCTTGAGGATGATGTTGACCACGCCGCCGATCGCCGCAGAACCGTAGACCGCCGAAGCGCCGGCCGTCAGGATTTCAACGCGTTCCACCGCCGCGATCGGAATCGCGTTGATGTCTCTGTTGAGCACTTTGCGTCCGTCGATCAGAATCAGGGTGCGCTGCGAGCCGAGGCCACGCAGGCTGACCCTGGACGAACCGCTACCGCCGCCGTTGTTGACCTGCGGGTTGGTGCCGTTCATCTGGGCCGGCAGATCCTGGACGATGTCGCCCAGCGTCAGCTTGCCGGTTTTCTGGATTGCCGCGGCGTCGATCGTGACGACCGGATTGGCCGTTTCGATGTCCACGCGGCGGATGTTGGAACCGGTCACCACGATGGTCTCGAGGGCCTGGCTCTTCTGGTTGGTGTTGGTATTGCCGGTATCCTGGGCATTTGCGGTCAGGGTACCGGCGGCGGCCACCGTGCCCAGCGTCAACGCCAGGCGAACCGCCGATGAAAGTTTATTTACGTCGAGTCTCATTACACTCTCCAACGTCAGGGTTGTATACAACGTTTCGGGACAAAATCCTTCCTGGAAAACAGCCAAAAAACCACACAGCTAAGGCCTTGGCAGCGGTCGATAGTAGCAACATTTGCTTAACATGGGAATCCCCGGGCGGTTTCCCGCCCAAGGTCTTGAAAAGCCTTGAAAGAGCCCCTTCGGAAACGGGTCAGCCTCACCCGTTTTTTACAAAATTTTGCCGGTCCAGAATTCGCTGCAGGGGAGCGAGTTGGCGCTCATAACGACGCCA
>DATIOA010000023.1:0-11404 GCA_035473575.1 Rudaea sp.
GACCGCCTCGGCCGCGCCGCGCGCAGGACCGCGTGACACGATGCTCAATCCGCGCGTAGCCGGAACGCTTCGTTAAGGGAAATCGTCCCTGCTCGTGCCAAGGCGACCGCGTGCTGCGTGATTGGCGTCATGCCTTCGTGCAAGGCCACCCGGTGGATCGCCTCCGCATCGCACTTCGGCCGGATAAGCCGGCGGATGCCGGAAGTCACCGTCAGCAATTCGTAAACGGCCAGGCGCCCGTGCACGCCGAGGCATTCGCATTGGTGGCAACCCGCACCACGACGAAAAACCTCGTCTTCCGCGACGTGCAGCGTCTCGCGCCAGTGCGCCGGGACGGTTTCCGGCTCCGCGCAATGCGGGCAGTTGCGGCGGGCGAGGCGTTGCGACAGCACGCCGAGCAGGGTCGAGCGCAGCAGATACGATTCAACGCCCAGATCGAGCAGACGCGTTATGGAGGTGGCCGCGGTGTTGGTGTGCAGTGAACTGAGCAACAGATGTCCAGTCAACGCGCTCTCCACCGCGATCAGCGCCGTCTCTCGGTCGCGGATCTCGCCGACCATGATGACGTCTGGATCGTGGCGCAGGATGTTGCGCAAGGCCGTCGCGAACGTGAAACCGGCGGCGCGGTTGACCTGCATCTGCTGGATGTCGTCGATGTGGTATTCGACCGGGTCCTCGACGGTGATGATGTTGACGCGTTCCCTGGCCGCTTCGAGCAGGGCGGCGTAAAGCGTGGTCGACTTGCCCGAACCGGTCGGGCCGGTGACCAGGAGCATGCCGAAATTGCGCGTCATCAGGTCGACGAAGCGCGAGGCGTCGGTATCGGTGAAGCCGAGTTCGGCGATGCTGCGCAAGCCGGCCGAGGTGTCGAGCAGGCGCAGCACGACGCTTTCGCCGTGGATCGTCGGCAGGATGGAGATGCGCATGTCCACCTCGCGGCCATCGTCCGTTGCGTAAGTGGCGCGTCCGTCCTGCGCCGTGCGATGTTCGGCGACATTCATGCCACCCAGCACCTTGATCCGGCTGACCAGCGCCGGTTGCAGGACGCGCAGAAAATGCCGGATCGCCACGAGTTCGTCGTCGATGCGGTACAGAAGGTCGATACCTTCCGAGTCCGGGCGCAGGTGGATGTCGGAGGCGCGGCGCCGCACGGCGTCGGCGAGGATGTCGGCGACCAGGCGCACGACGGGCTGTTCCAGCGCCAGGGCCTGCACGCGCTGGTCCGGCAGCTCGTCGCCGCCGATGCCGGCGGACAGCCCCAACTGGCGCGCGATGGCGGCATCCTCGACGTGATCGTAAATGTTGGCGATCGTCGTGCGGATCTGCTTGGGATCCGCCACCAGCAACGCGATGCGCTTGTCGCTGAGGAAGTTCAGCGTTGCGACCGCCTCCGCGTCTGCTGGATTTTCGACAGCGACCGCAAGAACATCTTGGTGAAGCGCAAGCGGCACGAGCCGAGAGCGCCGCGCGATGGCGGGGGAGACCAGGTGGATCGCGGCTGGTTCCACGCTGATTGATTCGAGCAGTACCAGCGGCAGGCCGAACTTGTGCGCGCGTTGGAAGGCGGCGAAATCCTCGTCGGTCTTGCAGGCCGCACGCCAGCGCGTGTCGCTCCAGCGCAGCGCCGGATCGGTTGCGGGCATGCCGGCGGCGTACGCGGCAATGTATCCGACGAGTTCGCGGTTGTTGGACAGCACGGGCACGAGTGGGGCGGACGCCCCGAAACCCGCGGCGGCCCTCGATCCGATGCCGGGCCGCGCCGTCGCACCGGCTTCGCCGCCATCGCGCACCGGATCAGCGGACATACGGCGATTCTTTCCGGGCCGTCACCGACATGATTGCTTCCACTGATTCCGGAACAAAACCGCCCGCCCTCGCGGGGCCTGGGAACACACGTTCGTCGCTTGACGATCGCTCACGAGCGCCGGTGCGTGGGATACACCGGCACCGTCTCGACGCGCATGTCGCGTTTGCTTTCGGCGGCGGCCGGCGCTTCCTGCGCGGCGACATCCATGCGCTGCTTTTCCTCCAGCATGGCGTTTAGCGGCTCGGACAGGCGCACGCGCAAGGCCAGGTCGGCGCGCGAATCGGCGTTGTCGAGCGCATCGTCGAGGGTGATCTTGTCGGCATGGTAAAGCCGCAACAGCGAATCCTCGAAGGTCATCATCCCCGAATCGATGCCTTGTTTCATGGCGTCCTTCAGCTTGAAAATATCGCCCTTGAGGATCAAGTCGGACACGTGGCTCGTCTGCAACAGGATCTCGACCGCCGGCACGCGGCGGCCGCCGCGGGCGTTGCGCAGCAGGCGCTGCGAGACGACCGCCTTGAGGTTGAACGCAAGATCCATCAGCACCTGCTTGTGCGCGGTGTCCGGAAAGAATCCGAGCACGCGATCGAGCGCCTGGTTGGCGTTGTTCGCGTGCAGCGTCGCCAGGCACAGCTGGCCGGTTTGCGCGTATATCAGCGCCTGTTCCATCGTCTCACGGTCGCGGACTTCGCCGATCATGATCACGTCGGGCGCCTCGCGCATGGCGTTGCGCAGGGCGTCGGCGAACGACGTCGTGTCGTAGCCCACCTCGCGCTGGTCGACGATCGACTGCTCGTGATGGTGCAGGAATTCGATCGGATCCTCGATCGTGAGGATGTGACCACCACGGTGCCGGTTGCGATGGTCGATCATGGCGGCCAGCGTCGTGGATTTTCCCGAACCGCTCGCGCCGACCACGAGCACGAGGCCGCGCGGCAGCATGATCAGGTCCTTGAGGATCGGCGGAAGATTCAGTGCCTCGATGGTCGGAATGCGCTCGGGCACGAGGCGGATCGCGATCGCGGTATTGCCGCGCTGGCGATAGACATTGACGCGGAACCGTCCCAGCGATGTCCGCGTGATGCCGATATTCATCTCGTGTGCCTTTGCAAACGCGCGCTTTTGCTCGTCCCCGAGCAACTGGTCGGCGACCTCGTCGATCTCCGGCGCGGCGAGCGGCGGTGCATCCAGCAGATGCGTTTCGCCTTCCACCTTGAGCGCGGGCGCGGCGCCGGCGCTGAGGAACAGATCCGACGCGTTTCGGGTTACCATCTCACGCAGACAACGATCCAGATCCATGACGTCTCCTCCAGCTGTGGAGGACAAGATATCCGGGTGTCCGCCGGGCCATATGACCTGAATCAATTTCGCGTGGAATCGTACGGATCGTCGCCACCATCCGCCGTTTTGGCTCGCCGCATGGCTGAATGAAGATGGTCAAACGCAAACCGTATCGGATCCTTTCCCTCGCCGGCGGCGGATACCTGGGCTTCTACACGGCCTGCGTGCTGGCGGAACTGGAAGCGCGCGCGGGCAAACCGCTGGGGCGTTGCTTCGACCTGGTTGCCGGGACTTCGGTCGGCGGCATCCTCGCGCTGGGACTGGCGTACGAGGTGCCGGTCGCGCAGATGCGGCGGCTGTTCGCCGAGCGCGGCGTCGACATCTTCTCGGCGCGACCGCTGGCCAGCGGCGCGGTGGGAAACCTGCTCGACCTGACGCGCTCGGTGTGGGGGCCGAAATACAATGGCCAGACCCTGCGCAAGGCGCTCGCGGAAAGCTCGGCGAGCGGACCCTGCGGGAAGCCCTTCATCCGGTCGTCATCCCGGCTGTGAACGTCAGCAAGAGCATGACCAAGGTCTTCAAGACCCCGCACGCGGAACGCTCGACAGGCGACGAACGCATTCTTGCCGTGGACGCCGCGATGGCGACCTGTGCGGCGCCGGCCTATTTCCCCGCCGTGCGCATCGGCGAGGACCTGTACGCGGACGGCGGCATGTTCGCGGTGGCGCCCGACCTCGTCGCCCTGCACGAAGCCGAGCAGTTCATCGGCGTGGATGCCGCCGACATCAGCATGCTTTCGATCGGCACCGGCACGCTGCGCTACGTGCCCGCGCAAGGCGTCGGCGAGGACGACGGCGCGGTCGGCTGGCTGGCGGAAGGGCGGCTGGTGCTCACCCTGCTTTCCGTCCAGCAGCAGCATGTGCAGGCCATGATGCTCGACCGGTTGCAGGATCGCTACATGCACTTGGATGCGCTGTGGCCCCGGCGCGCGGGACTGGGCATCGACGTCGCCACGCCGAGCGCGGCGAAGACGCTGGCCGCGCTCGCGCGCGAGACCTTGCGCGAGACCGACCTGGACGATCTGGCGCGGCGCTTCTTTTGAGCGGCGGCCGCGTCCGGCGCAACCCGCCATCCGTGGGCGGCGTCACGGGCCGAGGCGGCCATCGACGAGGGTGAGGATGCGATCAGCCGTCGCCGCGAATGCCGCATCGTGCGTCACCACGACCACCGCGCGGCCGTGCGCGTGTGCCAGTTCGCGGATGATGGTCTGCACGTTGGCGCTCGAAACGGTATCGAGATTGCCGGTCGGCTCGTCGGCGAGGATCAGCGGCGGATCGTTCGCCAGCGCGCGCGCGATCGCCACGCGCTGGCTCTGCCCGCCGGAGAGCTGCCGCGGCAGCTTGTGCACCTGATCGGCGATGCCGAGGCTTTGCGCCAGTTCCGCGGCGCGCTCGCGCGCTTGTTCCGGCGTGCGCTTGCCCAGCCGCTGCATCGGCAGCAGGATGTTCTCGAGCGCGCTGAACTCGGGCAACAGGAAATGCGACTGGAACACGAAGCCGATCTCGCGCAGGCGCAGATCGGCGATCCGGTCTTCATCGCTTGCCGACGTATCGACGCCGTTGAGGGCGATGCTGCCTTGTGTCGGCGCATCGAGCAGACCGAGCAGGTACAGCAGCGAGGATTTGCCGGAACCGGACGCGCCGGTAATCGCCACGCATTCGCCGGCGCGGATGTCCACGCTGACATCGTCGACCAAGGTCACCGGCACTTCGCCGGCGAGGCGGCGCGTCAGATGCTCGGCGCGCAGCAGGCTGGCCATCATGCGCCGCCACGCAGGATGTCGACCGGGCGCACGCGCGCGGCCTTGCGCGCGGGCAGGAACGCGGCGGCGATCGACGAGGCCATGGCGACGCCCGCGGCCAGTGCGAACTGCGGCCATCCCCAGTCGATCGCCATGTAGATGGTGTCGGTGCTGCCGGGGAACTTGAAGCGGATGTGCATCATGCCGACCATCAGCGCGCAGCCGAGCGCAAGGCCGCAGGCGCTGCCGGCGACGCCGAGCACGATGCCCTGGGCGAGGAAGATGCGCTCGATGTCGCGTGAGCGGAAGCCCATCGATTTCAGGATCGCGATGTCGCGGTGCTTTTCGATCACCACGGTCGAGATCACGTTGTAGATGCCGAACGCGGCGACCACGAGCACCGCGCCGACCACGGCGTACATGATGATGCGGCGGATCAGCAGCGTGCTCATCAGGTCTTCGGATTGTTCCTGCCACGACACGCTCTTGTAGCCGATGTGGTTCTCGACTTCGCCGGCGACGTCGCGTGCGCGCTCGGCGTCGTCAAGTTTGATGATGATGCTATTCGCGCGATTCGGGCGGTCGAGCAGGGCCTGCACGCGCTTGAGCGTGACGAACGCCTGGCCGGTATCGACGCTGGCGCGTCCGGTGTGGAAGATGCCCACGATCTTGAACGTGCGCACCTGCCCGGTCGTCGCCGTGATCGTGAGGTTGCTGTCCAGCGTCAGCGACAGCACGCGCGCGAGTTCGTCGCCGATGATGATGCCGTCGGGATTGGCGGTGAGCGCGGCGAGCGAACCGCGCTTCATGTAGTTCCGAATCGTCGACACGCTGGCGTATTCGGACGGCACGATGCCGTTGAGCGAGATCGCGACGTCCTTGCCGGCGAAGGTGACCAGGGCCTGGCCGACCAGCAGCGGCGAGGCGCGCAGCCCCGGCAGCGTGCGCAGGTAGTCGATGATCTGCTGGAAGCCGCGCACGCCGCGCGTTTCGGTTTGCGGCTTGACCCGGCTGATCTCCACGGCGCCGCCGGGATAGGCTAGCTCGGCGGCCTGGCGCGCCGGGTTGCGGTATTCGTCGGCGATGGTGATGTGCGGCGAGTTGTCGACCAGGCGCTTCATGAAGTCGTTCTCCGAGCCCTGCATCATCGCCGAGATCGACAGGAAGAAGGCCACGCCCAGCACGATGCCGAGCATGGAGACGATGCTCTGGCGGCGGCGCGCAAGCAGATGCCGCACCGCGATTCTGGCGAACAGCCGGATCATGGTGCAAGCGCCGCGCGCACGCGTGCGCCGGCCTGCAGCGAGGGGTCGGGACGCAACACCACGAGGTCGTCGACGCCGATGCCGGACACGATCTCGACCTGCTGGCTGCCGCTCGCGCCGGTGGTCACCGCGTGCGGTTCCACGCGGCCGTCGCGCACGCACCACACACGCTCGCCGGCGACCGCGCTCGGCGGCAACAGCAGCGCGTGGTCGTCCTGGCGGATGACGATGTTGACTTCGACCGTCATGCCGATCATGAGCGGCGTGTCCTGGGTCAGGCCGATGCGCACGCGGTAGCCGCGCGCGACCGGATCGCCCTTGGGCGTGACCGTCTGCACCGTGCCATGCATCACGCGTCCCGGCAGCGCGTCGGCGCGCAGCAGCACGCCCTGACCCGGTTTGACCTTGGCGATGTCTTCCTCGTCGACCTGCGCGGCGATGCGCAGCGGCGAGTCCACGGCGATCCAGAACACCGCCTGGTTGAGCGGAATCATCTGCCCGATTTCGCCGTCGCGCTGGATGACGATGCCGTCGGCCGGGGCGACGAGCTTGGCAAAATCCAGTTCCGCCGCGGCCCGCGTGCTGGCCGCGCTGGCGGCGAGCCAGACGGAACGCGCCTTGTCGTAGTCGGACTTCGACACCGTGCCGCTGCGCGCGAGCGCCTCGTTGCGCAGGTAATCCTGGCGCGCGAACGCCTCCTGCGAGCGCAGTTGCGCCAGGGCGTTGCGCAGGTCGGTGTCCTCCAGGCGGCCGAGCAGCTGGCCACGCGCGACGCGCGCGCCTTCGTCGGCGTCGAGTTGCGCCAGACGCGCGGTCAGGCGTGCCGCGATCGGCAGCATGATCGCCGATTCGACCGTACCGGTGGCATACACCGCCTGCACGGCCGGCCCGCGCGTCGCATGGACCACGACGACGCGTGGCGGCAAGAGCATCGCAATGCCGGCAGCGACCGCCGCGCACGCCAGCAGCGAAATCAGGAACCAGGTGGAGGGACGCAGGCGCATGGCGGGACGTTTGCCGATCGATGCGCAATCTTGCATGCGACTGCGCGCGTCCGCTTGATCGAGGTCAAGCAGGCGATGAATTCGCCGCGTCGGATCAGTGCCGCATCAGCACGGGAAGCGAAGCGTGCTGCAGCATGTGCCGCGTGGCCCCGCCCAGCACCCATTCGCTCAGGCGCGTGCGGCCATACGCGCCCATGATCAGCAGGCCGGCCTGCGCGTCCTCGGCGGCGCGCAGCAGCGCGGCGCCCGCGTTGGTCGCCGTGGCCTCGAATGCCGTCTTGCTGAATTCGATGCCGTGCTGGCGCAGGTGCTCCTCGGGCGAAAACGGCGGACTTATCGTGACTTCGGAAAACATCTCCTTCTGCGCACCGACCAGCAACAGCACTTGTCTGGCGCGCTTGATCAGCGGCAAGGCGGCGTGCATCGCGCGCGCGCATTCGCTCGATCCGTTCCAGGCAATCGCGATCGTGCCGAGTGCGGCCTTGCGCGTCGATGACTCGGGCACCACGATGCAAGGAAGGTCGCAGGTCAGCAGCAGCTGACCCAGAGCGCCTGCCGAACCCCACGCCGAATTCGTGGCGGAACCCACCACCAGCAAATCGTGCCAGTTCGCGGCCTGGGCCACGCTGGCCGCAAACGAACCGCGGCCGACCAGCCAGCGACCATGCCCGGTCCCCGTCGAAGCGATGAATTTCTCGAATTCGGGTCCGGCAGCCTCTGCAGCGCGCGCGGTTTCGGCGCCGGTCGAGTACATATCGGCCGTCACCACCGGCAGCGGGCTCGGCGAATAGGGCATGATCGGTTCCACGATGAACATGCCTGTCAGTCGGGCGTCGAGTAATGCCGAGAGCTCTCCCGCATAACGCAGGCTGTGCCCCCAATTCTCGTACCTGTCCGTAACGGCAAGCAGATCGCGCATGGCGCCATCTCCGATCGATTGCGCGAACGCTAGCTTCGTTTCGCCTGCCGGCTGTTGATGGATGTCAATTCATCGGGCGATTGCGCGACCATTGCGCCCATGAAACGCCGCTTGGCAAATTCGACCAGCAGCAGGTAGGTGGCCGTGGCCGCCGCCAGGAATGCAAAAAATGCCGGAGGCAGTGGCGTGAACCCGAGGTCCTGCCCCAACCCGGTTACCGGAATCGCCACGCCGACGGCAATGGCGGCAAGGATCGTCGCCACGAGCGGGGCGCTGGGCCGGCTGCGCAGCGGGTTGCCGCGGGTCCGGATCACGAACAGCACGAGCGTTTGCGTGGCCAGCGACTCGACGAACCAGCCCGTGTGGAACAGCACCGCCGACGCCTGCAACCAATGCAGCAACACGAAGAAAGTCAGGAAATCGAACAGCGAACTGATCGGTCCGACGCCCAGCATGAAGCGCCGGATCACGGCGACGTTCCAGCGCGTCGGGAGGCGGATCTGCGCGGCGTCGACGTTGTCGGTCGGGATCGTGGTCTGGGCGAGATCGTAGAGAAAATTGTTGAGCAGGATCTGCGTCGGCAGCATGGGCAGGAACGGCAGGAACAGCATGCCGGCGGCCATGCTGAACATGTTGCCGAAATTCGAGCTGGTTCCCATCAGCAGGTACTTCATGACATTCGCGAACGCCTTGCGGCCCTCGATCACGCCGGCATGCAGGATGCGCAGGTCGCGCTCGCGCAGCACGATGTCGGCGGCATCCCGGGCCACGTCCACGGCATTGGCGACCGAAATGCCGACATCGGCCGCGTGCAGGGACGGCGCGTCGTTGATGCCGTCGCCGAGGAAACCGATGACGTGGCCGCGCGCCTTCAGCGCCAGCAGGATGCGATGCTTCTGCGCGGGCGAGACGCGCGCGAACACGGCGGTGCGTTCGGCCAGGATGCCGAGCGCGGTTTCGCTCAGGTCGTCGATCTCGCTGCCCAACACCGTGTTCGCGACGTCGATGCCGGCCTGTGCGCATACGTGCCTTGCCACGCGCTCGTTGTCGCCGCTGAGGACCTTCACGGCCACGCCGTCGGCAGCCAGCGCCGCCAGCGCGTCGGCGACGTCGGGCGTGATCGGGTCGGCGAAGGCAAGGAAGCCGGCGAGGATCAGGCCGCTTTCGTCGGTTGCCGCGTAGCGCGCTTGCACCGGGACGCGGCGCCAGGCGACGGCGAGCACGCGCAGCCCCTGTTCGCCGAGCGCCTCGTGCGCGCGCAGGCATTGCACACGCATCGTTGCGTCCAGCGCGCGCACGCCGCCTTCGCATTCGCATTGCGCGCACTCGGCCATGACCGCTTCCGGTGCGCCCTTGACGATCAGCAGCCGCTCGTCCTGGCGCTCCACGACGATGCACAGGCGGCGGCGCTCGAAGTCGAACGGAATCTCGTCGAGCTTGCGGTAGCCGGCGATGTCGACCGTGCCATGGCGCAGGATCGCATCGTCGAACGGGCTGCGGATGCCGGTTTCGAACGTGCTGTTGAGGTAAGCCAGCCGCAAGGGGCGGTCCGCCGGATTTCCGAGCGGATCGACCACGCCGGCGACCGTGGTCTCGCCGTACGTCAGCGTGCCGGTCTTGTCGCTGAGCAACACCGTCATGCTGCCGAAATCCTCGATCGCGGCCAAATGTTTGACGATCACATGCCGGCGCGCCATGCGCACCGCACCCTGCGCGAGCGTCATGGTCGTGATCATCGGCATGAATTCGGGGGTGAGTCCGACCGCGAGCGCGAGCGCGAACAGCAGGCATTCCAGCGGCGGACGCCCGAGTGCGATGCCGACGAGCAGGACGAACAGCACCAGGAACACGACGGTGCGCATGATCAGGCGCGCGAAACCATCGAGGCCGCGCTCGAATTCAGTCGGCGGCGGGCGCGCGGCGAGCATCTCGGCGACATCGCCGAACGCCGTGGCGCGGCCGGTCGCCACGACCAGAGCCGTCGCATGGCCGGACACCACCGAGGTGCCGAGGAAGACGAGGTGAGGCGCTTCGGGACCGCGTTCGCTGCGACCTTGCTCCGCAGCCTCCTTTTCCGCCGGCACGGATTCTCCGGTCAGTGCCGCCTGCTGCACGTGCAGGTCGCGCGATTCGATGAGGCGCGCATCCGCCGGCACGCGATCGCCGGCGGACAACCGGATGATGTCTCCGGGAACCAGGTCGCGCCGTGGCAGATCGGTCCAGCGGCCATCGCGGCGGACCGTGGCCATCGGCGCGACTTCCTCGCGCAGGCGCGTGGCTGCACGTTCGGAACGAAAGCTCAGGGCGAAGTTGAGCATGATGCTCAGGGTGACGATCGCGACGATGATCGTCGCGCCGACGCGGTCGGCGAGGAAACCGGAAACCAGCGCGGCGAGCAGCAGGATGACGACCAAGGGGTTGGCAAACAGGCCGGCGAGGGTGAGCAGGATTCCCTTGTGCGCGGCGTCGCGGGGCTGGTTGGCGCCGTAGCGCAGGCGCCGCGAGGCCGCCTCGGCGCTCGACAAGCCCTCGAGATTTGCGCTAAGCGATTGCAGGAGCACGCCGATCGGCACGGAGCCAGGCATTTGGATTGCGTCGTTCACGAATGTCGCGGATGCATGCACGGCTTCATCGCGTGCGCGCGTAGTGCATCCGAGGGATCGGTGCCGTGAAACACAGCGGTTGTCGCGATGGGCACTGCAAGCCTCCGTGGCCAAGCGGCGCCCACAGCTTACGTATCCCCGCTTCGCGGATATTGACGTGCGTCAATCAGGATACGGAGGACGTTTCGCGACCGCGCGAATGCAAGGTCGGAAAGCCATCTCGACGTGCTCGGTTTGACGTTGATCGACGATGCAACCGAAAACGCGCTCGCGCACTACTTCGCCGATCAGCCACCGCCAGTGCCGGTCGCAGGCGACCGCGCGTTGATCGCGGCAGGTGAAAAGATCTACGCGCAGGGCGACTCCGCACGCGGCATCGCATCGTGCGCTGCCTGCCACGGGGCGGACGCCGCGGGTTTCTGGATCTTTCCCCGGCTCGCCGGACAGCGTGCGGAATACGTCAAGCGTGCGCTCCGGCAAATTCAGTCGCGCTTGCGCAATTCCCGCGTCATGCACGGCCTCGTCAAGAACATGTCGGCCAACGACGTCGAGGCAGTGGCGGCTTTCGTGCAGTCGAAATAGCAGGTGCTGACGTCACACTGCCCATTCGCATTGATGTTGACCTGCATCAACAAGGGTGCGCGCCACTTTTGTACATTGACTACGCGCGATATCCATCAGCAAGGGCTGACGCGCACAATCGGCTCAATCCGTCCGGATTGCG
>DATIOA010000024.1:0-11380 GCA_035473575.1 Rudaea sp.
AGTGCCGCCGGAAGAAGTCACGCTGGCCAGCGTCAGCACGCAAACGCGCCGCCTCTTGCGCGCGCTGGTCGTGGTCGGCTGCGCCGCCGTGTTGCTGTGGATCTGGGCAGACGTCGCCCCGGCGCTGACCCTGCTCGGCGACGTCAAGGTGTGGACGTCCAGCGAGATGATCGACGGCAAGACCATGGCACTGAACGTGAGTCTGCGCGACGTGCTCGAGGCCGTGCTCGTGCTCGCGCTGACCTGGACCGCCACGCGCAACCTGCCGGGCCTGATCGAATTGAGCCTGTTGCGCCGCCTGCACGTGGACGCGCCGACGCGCTATGCGATTACCAGCCTGACCCGCTACGCGAGCGTCTTCGCCGGCACCATCGTCGGCCTCGCCATGCTCGGCCTGCACTGGAGCAACCTGCAGTGGCTGGCCGCCGGTTTTTCCGTCGGCCTCGGCTTCGGCCTGCAGGAAATCTTTGCGAATTTCGTTTCCGGCCTGATGGTGCTGTTCGAGCGCCCGTTCCGCATCGGCGACATTGTCAGCATCGGCGAAGTCGAGGGCACGGTCGCGCGCATCCGCACGCGCGCGACCACGATCGTCGACTGGGACAACAAGGAAGTTATCGTGCCGAACAAGAGCTTCATCACCGAGCGCCTGACCAACTGGTCGCTGTCGAACACAACGACGCGCGTGGTGCTGCGCATTGGTGCGGCCTATTCCAGCGATCCGCGCGAGGTGCGCGAACTGCTGCTGGAAATCGCCACCGCCGAGCCGCTGGTCGTGGACGATCCGGCGCCGAGTTGCTGGTTCGTGCAGATTTCGGCCTGCACGTTCGACTTCGACCTGCGCGTGTTCATCGCCGATATCGGCGACCGCAACCGCGCGCGAGATGCTCTTTACACGCGCATCGCGGACGTGTTTCGCGAGAAGAATATCGAGATGTCCTTCCCGCAGATGGATGTCTGGTTCCGCAATGCGATGCCGCCGCAACCCAATCAACCGGCACCGAGCGCCGCCGCCGCCAGCGCCTCGAAGCGCGCCTGATCGACGTCCAAAGCGATTCGCGCGTTCGCCGGCTTGCCGGAACGATTGTCCCAATCGACCACGGTTGCGCCGCGTGCCACGCCGTCGAGCGCGATGGCGACATGATGTTCTGCTGTGCGCGCGACGATATCGGGCTGCAACGCCACCGCCATCGCCAGCGGATCGGCCAGTGCCAGTTGCGGGCGGTCGCGCTCGCGCGACCAGGCGCGGGTCTTGCGCGAGATCGCGTCGAAGAAGCGCGCGATCGGATTGTCCGCACCCACCCAGCGCGCGATCGTGTCGAACGAAATACCATGGCGTACGGTCAGTTCCCAGTCGACCAGTTCGATCCGCGGCCACGTCGTAAACACGACATGCGCGGCTTCCGGGTCGAAGCCGATGTTGAACTCCGCCGAAACGGACGTGTTGCCGCGCCCGGTCACCGCCCCGCCCATGACGACGAGGCGCGCCACACGCGACGGCAATTCCGGATCGAGCTTGAGTGCCAGTGCGAGATTGGTCAGCGGCGCCATCGCCACGATCACGAGCTCGCCCGCATGCTCGCGCGACAGACGCAATATTGCCTGCGCCGCCGGCTCGCTTTCCACGCGGCGTACGCTCGGCGCATAGCCGGTGTCGCCGAAGCCGTCGAGGCCGTGCACGAACGCGGCGTCCTGGGCCGCATGCACGAGCGGCGTCGCACAGCCGGAAAACACCGGTGTCGGCGCGCCGATCGTTTCCACCAGTTTCAGCGCGTTCGCCGTCGTGTGCGCCAATCCCACGTTGCCTGCGGCGATGGTCAGGCCGACCACGTCGGCGTGGCGATGCGCCATCAGGATCGCCAGCGCGTCGTCCACGCCGGGATCGGTATCGATGAGGATGGGCAAGCGTGCGTTATTCATGGATTGGCCTTGCGGGCGACGATGACGGTGCGCGAAACGTACCACGGTGCGAGCAGCGGCGGATCGTGAAATTCGGCGGCGTCGAATCCAGCGGCACGCAGACGGTCGAGAATGTCACGGCCGTAATCGCGGAACGCGAGGATGCCGGCACCGCCGCGCAGCGGATCGCGGTGATACGCAGGCGGCAGCACGTGCTCGATGCACCCGTCGCGCAGGCGCGCGCGCTCGACGGTGCGCTCTCCACCGTGCAGCGGAACGGTGAAGAGCATGATGCCGCCCGGTCGCAGCACGCGCTGCAATTCGGAAAATGCGCACGCGTCGTCAGGCACGTGCTCAAGCACTTCGGTGTGCGTGACGAGATCGAACGACGCATCGGCGAAGGTCAGGCGTTGCACGTCTTCGCTGCGCACGCCGCCGCGTGAATTCGAGCCGGGCAGGTATTCAGACACGGTCAGCGCACGCGCCACGCGGCGCAGATGCGCGACCAGCGGGCCGCGCGCGGACAACTCGTAAGCGTCTCGCCGTGCAAGATCGGGAGCATGCACGCGCAAGGCATCGCCCAGCGCCAGATGAATCGCGCTCGCGCCGCAACGCACGCAGCGTACGCCGTAATCGTCACGGCTCAAGCGCACGAGCAGACTCGGCCCGCAGAACGGACAAAGTACTCGCGCGACGGCGAACGCGACGGGCTGAAGGATTGCGCGAGCCACGCGCAGGCGTCGCAACAATTCCACCTCAGGCGCCCGCGTAACGCGTTGCTGTGCCGATCCAACGCGCAATCAGTTTGTCGGCGAAGATGGAATGCTTTTCGAGCAGCACCGCCCCGGCGCGCTGCACGGCCGGCAACAAAGCCGCGTCGCGCGCAAGATCGGCGATGCGCAGCGTCATCTGGCCGGTCTGGCGCGTACCGAGGACTTCGCCGGGGCCGCGCAGTTCGAGGTCTTTTTCGGCGATGCGGAAACCGTCATTCGTGGCCCGCAGCACGTCCAGACGCTGCCGCGCCATTGCCGACAGCGGCGATTGGTACAGGAGTACGCAACTGGATTCCACGTTGCCGCGGCCGACGCGTCCGCGCAGTTGGTGCAGTTGCGCCAGGCCCAGACGTTCGGCGTTCTCGACGATCATCAGGCTCGCGTTCGGTACGTCGACACCAACTTCGATGACGGTGGTGGCGACGAGCAACGAAATCCTCCCGGCGGCAAACGCGTCCATCACCGCCTGCTTCTGCGCAGGTTTGAGCCGGCCATGCACAAGGCCGATGGCGAGTCCGGGCAGCGCCACGGTCAATTCCGCATGCACGGCTTCGGCGGCCTGCGCCTGTAGGAGATCAGACTCTTCGATGATCGTGCAAACCCAATACGCCTGACGCCCACCTGCGCAGGCAGCGCGAATGCGCTCGACCACATCGCTGCGGCGCGAGTTGGCGATGGCGACGGTGGTGACGGGCGTGCGTCCCGGCGGCAATTCGTCGATCACCGAGACATCCAGGTCCGCATACGCCGTCATCGCCAGCGTGCGCGGAATCGGCGTGGCGGTGAGGACTAGCTGGTGCGGCACGCTGTCCGCCACGCGACCCTTGTCCCTCAAAGCCAATCGTTGGTGGACGCCGAAGCGGTGCTGCTCGTCGATGATGACGAGTGCTAGATCGCGGAACGCGACGCCTTCCTGCATCAGCGCGTGCGTGCCGATCACGATTTGGGCGGACGTTGCGATCCGCTCCAAAGCGGTGTCGCGCGCGCGGCCCTTGAGCTTGCCGGCCAGCCAGGCAACCTCGACGCCGAGCGGTTTCATCCATCGCTCGAAATTGCGGTAGTGCTGTTCAGCCAGCAATTCGGTCGGCGCCATCAACGCCGCCTGCGTACCCGACTCGACCGCCGTCAGCGCAGCGAGCGCGGCGACCACCGTCTTGCCTGAGCCGACATCGCCCTGTACCAGGCGCAACATTGGCGCGGGTTTGCCGAGGTCGCGCGCGACCTCGGCCGCGACGCGCGCTTGCGCGCGCGTGGGCGCGAACGGCAGGTTGGCGAGGAATTTCTTGCGCACGTCGCCGGCGCCGTGCAGCGCCGGCGCGGCGTGCTCGCGGATGCGCGCACGCAGGCGCTTGAGGCTCAGGTGCTGGGCGAGCAGTTCCTCGAAAGCAAGGCGCTGCTGCGCCGGATGCGCGCCGAGCGCGAGTTGCGCGAGTGCCGCGTCCGGCGGCGGATGGTGCACATAAATCAAGGCCGCGCGCAGCGAGGATAATTTGTATACTTTGCGCAAATCCGGCGGCAGCAGTTCCAGTTCCGTGTCCAGCGGCAGACGTTGCAGGGCGCGCGCGATCACCCCGGCGAGCCGCGTGGAGGTCAAGCCTTCGGTCACCGGATACACCGGCGTGAGACATTCCTCGATCACGGCGGCTTCGCTGTCGGCCACGCGTCGATACTGCGGATGCACCATTTCCAGACCCTGCGCGCCGCTGCGCACCTCGCCGTAACAGCGCAGCCGCGTGCCGACGACGAGCTGGTTCGCCTGCGCGGCGTTGAAGTGGAAAAAGCGCAGCAGCAGCGTCGCGCGCGAGTCGTCGCCGATGGCGACGCGCAGTTGCGGACGGTAGCGGAAGCCCCTTTCGACGGCCTCGACGCGGCCTTCGACCTGTGCCGGAGCCCCGGCAACCAAATCGCGGATAGGCGTCAGGCGCGTGCGATCCTCGTAACGAAGCGGCAGGTGGAACCACAAATCCTGCAGCGTGCGCAGGCCGAGGCGTTCCAGGGTTTTCGCCAGCGCCGGACCGACGCCGGGCAGCGTCGTCAGTGCCGCATCGGATGGAACGACAGGCTCGCGCATGCGCGACGGCGCGCGCTCAGTCGAGCACCGCGATCATGTCGATCTCGACCTGCGCATTCAGCGGCAACGATGCGACGCCGATGGTCGAACGCGCGGGGAAAGGTTCGGCGAAATATTCCTTCATCACCGCGTTGACGGCGGCGAAATTGGCGAGGTCGGTGAGATAGATGCCCACGCGCGCGACCCGCGCGAAGTCCGCGCCGGCCGCACCGGCAACGGCCTTGAGGTTTTCGAACACACGCCGCGCCTGCGCCGTGATGTCGCCCGGCACCAGCGCGCCGGTGGCCGGGTCGATCGGCGTCTGGCCGGAAAAATACACGGTGTTGCCGCAGCGCACGGCCTGCGAATACGGTCCGATGGCCTTCGGCGCATTGGGGGAAGCGATGATTTGGCGAGACATAGGCATGCACGACTCCAAAAGTATGAGGAACCGCTAAGGATACCGATAAACCCCGTGCACCACCGCCGCATTGCGCACGCCGCGCATGACGTCGGCGAGGTGCTTGCGGTTGCGTACCTCGATCGTGAACATCAAGGTCGAGGTCTGCTGGTCGCGTTCCTGGTACTCGACGTTCTCGATGTTGGAATTGCGCTCGGCGATGGCGGCCGCGACGGTGGCGAGCACGCCAGGCTTGTTGTCGACGACGATGCGCAGGCGCGCACGATAGTCGCCGGTCACTTCGCGGTCCCAGTCTATGGCCACGATGCGCTCGGGCGTCTTGCGGTATTCGGGCATGTTCGGGCAGTCGGTGCGGTGCACGACGATGCCCTTGCCCGCCGACAGGTAACCGGCGATCTCGTCGCCGGGCACCGGATTGCAGCAATTGCCGAAGCTGAGCACACCGCGCTCGGTGCCGCTGATCAGGATCTTTTCCTGCGCATGCGCCTCGTGCGGCAGCAGTTCTCCAGCGCCGCCGAGCGCCTGCACGAGTTGCGCGGCGACCTGATCCGGCATGCGGTTGCCAAGCGCGATGTCGGAGAGCAATTCTTCCAGGCGCTTGTAACGCGCATCCGCGAGGAACCGATCCAGCGCTTCGCCGGAAATCGCGTCGAGGCTGGTACCGCGCGTGTCCAGCGCGCGATCGAGCATGCGGTGGCCGAAGTCGACGGCATCCTCGTGCTGCAGGTGCTTGAGGAAATGCCTGATCGCCGTGCGCGCCTTGGCCGAGGCGACCCATTCCAGCCATTGCGGCGTGGGCGCGGCCGAGGGCGCGGCGATGATCTCGACCGTTTCGCCGGAATTCAGGCGCTGGCGCAGCGGCGCGAGCGTGCCGTCCACGCGTGCGGCCACGGCATGGCTGCCGACATCGGTATGCACGGCGAAGGCGAAATCCAGCGCTGTGGCGTTGCGCGGTAAGGCCAGGATGCGGCCCTTCGGCGTAAACAGGTAGACCTCGTCCGGGAACAGGTCCACCTTGACGTTTTCGATGAACTCCAGCGACGAGGCTTCGCGTGTCTGCTCGTCGACCAGACCCTTGACCCATTCGCGCGCACGCGTCTGCGCGGCGGTGGCCGGTTCGGACGATGTCTTGTACACCCAATGCGCGGCGACGCCGCGCTCGGCGACCTGGTCCATTTCCTCGGTGCGGATCTGGATTTCGATCGGTGCGCCGAACGGGCCGAACAATACGGTGTGCAGCGACTGGTAGCCGTTCGCCTTGGGAATGGCGATGAAGTCGCGGAAGCGGCCGTCCAGCGGCTTGTACAGCGCATGGATCGCGCCGAGCGCGCGGTAGCAATCCATCGTCGCCGCGGTCACGACACGGAATCCGTACACGTCCATCACCTGCGCGAAACTCTTGTGCTGGGCGCGCATCTTCTCGTAGATGCTGTATGGCGACTTGATCCGGCTGACGACGCGGTGCGGGATATTTTCCTGCTCCAGGCGCGCGGCCAGCGCGGATTCGATCTTGCCCATCGCCTCGCGGCGGTTGCCGAGCACGCTCTTGATGCGCGCGGCGATGATGCGGTAGCGGTCCGGATACAGCGCGCGAAAACCAAGGTCCTGCAACTCGGAGCGCGTACGGTTCATGCCGAGGCGTTGCGCGATCGGCGCGTAGATGTCGAGCGTCTCGCGCGCGATGCGGCGGCGTTTTTCCGGTGCCATCGCCGCCAGCGTGCGCATGTTGTGCAGACGGTCGGCGAGCTTGATCAGGATGACGCGCAGGTCGCGCGCCATCGCCAGCAGCATCTTGCGGAAGCTCTCGGCGGCGGCCTCGGCCACGCTGCGGAAGCGCAGCTTGTCGAGCTTGGTCACGCCATCGACGAGTTCGGCGACGGTGGCGCCGAACGCGGCTTCGATTTCCGCACGCGACAGCGGCGTGTCTTCGAGCGTGTCGTGCAGGATCGCGGCGATGATCGTTTCGGCATCCATGCCGATTTCGGCGAGGATGCCGGCGACGGCAACCGGATGCGTGATGTAGGGCTCGCCGCTCTGGCGCTTCTGCCCCGCGTGGGCGCTCGCGCCGGTTTGGTAGGCCTGGCGCACCCGCGCGATCTGATCGGGCGGCAAATAGGCGCCGAGGCGTTGCTCCAGCGCTTGCACGTCGGCAGGGATGGCTTCCCGCGTCGCCGTGCTCATGATCGTGCCGCGCGGATCAACGCGTCCGGTGATGGCAACAGCAGATCATGGAAGGTCGTCGCCGCCTTTCATGTCTTCATCGACTTCCGCGGCGGCCCATTCGAGGGCTTCGCGTTCCTTGCGCTCGCGCTCAATGCGATCGACTTCATCGATCATCTGGTGCGTCACTTTGCGCCCGGCGATCTCGCGCAGGGCGACCACGGTCGGCTTGTCGTTGTGCGCTTCCACGAGCGCATCGGCGCCCTTGGCGATCTGACGCGCGCGGCGGGTGGCCATCAGCACCAGTTCGAAGCGGTTGTCGACCACTTCCAGGCAATCTTCCACGGTAATGCGTGCCATAAAATCCTCAAAATCGAAAGCAATTCAGACTATTACACGGGATATATTGTACCCGCCGCGCATGCGGCGGCGCAAACATGGCGTCTGAACGGCAACTGGCCGGCATGTTCATGTTGCCGTGCAATAGGCCCCGCTCCTGCGTTAGGCTTGCTTCTCCCCTAATCTGCACTTTCGGACTTCAATGTATTTGCCGCTCCTGCGGAAATTCGCGATTCCCGGCCTCATCGCCGCCCTGCTCGCCGGCTGTGCCACGCCGATGCCGCGCAAGGACGATCCGCTGGAATCGTTCAACCGCAAGATGTACGCATTCAACGACTTCGCCGACCGCGTCGCGATCCGACCCGTCGCTGTCGCCTATCGCAAGGTGACGAACCCGACCTCGCGCACCCTGATCAGCAATTTCTTCGCCAACATCGAATCGCCGATCACGATCGCGAACGATCTGTTGCAAGCCAACCTGCCGCAGACGGCCAAGGCCACCGGCCGTCTCGTGATCAACACCACCGTCGGCGTGCTGGGCTTTTTCGATCCGGCCAGCGAAATGGGCATCGAGCCCAGTCCCAGCGATTTCGGCGTTACCTTGGCGAAATGGGGCGTGCCGGATGGCCCGTACCTCGTGCTGCCGCTGTTCGGATCGACCACGCTGCGCGACGTCTGGCGCCTGCCGGTGGACGGCTATTTCTTCGATCCGCTGACCATCTACGCGCGCAACCACAACAAGGAACTGCACGCCGAATACCTGCCGACCGTGGCTTATCTCGTCACCCTGCGTTCGACCGGCATCGACGCCGAGGGCCTGCTCGAGGGCGTGTTCGATCCCTATGTGTTCTACCGCGACGCCTACCGCCAGCGCCGCCTGTACCAGATCTATCGCGGTGAACCGCCGCTGGACGTGATCCAGGCACTGCAGGGCGGCGACGATCTGGACGACGCCGACAAACTGCTGCAGGAGCAGGAACAGTACGAAAAGCAGCAGAAGCAGAAGCAGCCTGACAAAGGCGGCCATTGAGCGCACAATTTCAGTAGGCTCGCCACGTCCCGGGGTGCCCGGCGTCATTTGTGGGGTGACGTATGGTCAGGATTCGTGCAGCCGGACGCAGCGCGTTCGGAATAGTGACTTTCCTTTTCGCCGTCTGGGCCAACGGCGCGCGCGCCGATGCCTTTCCTGACACGATCTCCTTCGACGGTTTCGAACCGTGCGGCATCAAATGTCAGCGCGCAACCTGCGGCGCGGGCGCGACGACGTCACTCAGTGGCATCGTCAATTCGCCGAATGGCTTGCTGCCGCTGCCGAACGTCGAGGTTTACCTCGCCAGCAGCCCGCTTGCCACATTCGTCGATGGGCCGAATGCACCGCGTTGCGACGAAGCACCGTCCGGCCATCCTATCCTGGCGACGCTTACCGGAACCGATGGCCGCTTCCGCCTCGACAACGTGCCAGTAGCACCGAATCTCCAGATCGTCGTGCTTGCCGGCAAGTGGCGCCGCGTCGTGCCGGTACCGAGCGTCACCGCCTGTGTCGACAATCCGCTCGATGTGGACAAGACGCGGCTGCCGGCCACGCATCTGGAAGGCGACATCCCGCGCACGGCAATCGTCACCGGCGCGGCCGATGCGATCGAATGCCTCGTGCGCAAGACTGGCGTCGCCGACAGCGAGTTCGGCTTGAGCAGTAGCGCCGCGCGATTCCATCTCTACGTCGGCAACGGCACCGCGAAATCCGCTGCCGGTACGTTCGCGAATGCGACCACGTTGTGGGCGAGCAGCGCGTCGTTGTCGGCCTATGACCAGGTGATGGCCGGCTGCGAGGGTGACCAGCAATCGAGCACCATTCCGCAAGTCAGCATAAACGCGATGAAAACCTACGCCGACAGTGGTGGCCGCGCCTATTTTGTGCACTGGCAGAACATCTGGCTCGCCGGTTCGATATCAGGCCCCCAAATCGGCGCATGGCCTACGGCCGCCGCGTTCGACTTCACCAAGGGTTCACCGATCAACTCAAGTTACACGGCCACCGTCTTGATATCCGACGATCTTCTCGATCAGTTCGCGCAATGGCTGCTCAACACGTCTGCCTCGAACACGTTGGGCTCTGTCGCCCTGATTGGTCCGTATGTACGCCATACCGCGATAACCGCCAATGCGCCAACTCGGCCGTGGATGTCGGTTACGACGGAGGTAACTACCAGCCAACCCCTTTTGACATTCACGACACCTTTCGGTGGCACGCCTGCAGCGCAACGTGGCCGCGTGTTGTTCGCCGACCTGCACGGCAGCGTGGGCGATGGATCGAACCCGGCCGCAACGTTTCCGACCGGAGACTGTGCGACCAGCGTGACCTCGCTGACTCCGCAAGACCAACTGTTGCTCTACGGCGTTTTCGACCTGCAGCGCTGCGTGGACTCGTCGCGCGAGTGACAATCAGCGCATGTCAAGCAGTCCATCCACTTCGCACAGCCTGGCGAGATTGCGCAGCCCTTGTGGCACGCGCAAGTAGTGCAGCGACGCACCGGCGCGGCGCGCGGCTGCGCTCCAGGCGATGAGCACGGCCAAGGTCGCGCTGTCGCCGCCGTCGAGCGCGCCCAGATCCACCTTCAGCTCAGCGCCACGCGTGGTCGGCGGCAACTCCGCCAGCGCCTGACGCGCGTTCGCGAACGAGATCGAACCCGTCGCGCGCAGGCCGCCTAGCGTATCGGAATCGAGGCCGAAGAACGGCGTACTCACTTGCCGTCTTTCTCCATGTTCTTGAGCGCATCGGCGCCCTGGTTTTCCAGGCGCGTGGTCAGGGCGTCGAGGCTCGACTTGGCGATTTCCGCGGCGACCTGGTTGCGATAGTTGGTGACGTAGGAAATGCCCTCGATGATCACATCGTAGGCTTTCCACGAACCGTCGCTGGACTTGCGGAACGCGTAATCGACCGGCACCACCTTGCCGTCGTCGAGCACGACCTGGGTGCGTATCAGCGTACGTTTTTCGTTGAGCTGGCCATTGAACGGCAGCACCTTGACCCGGCCTTCGGTGTACTTGAGCAGGCCTTGGGCGTAGCGGTGCGTGATCGAGTTGTACATCGCCTTGGCGAAGCGCGCACGCTGCGCCGGCGTGGCGCTGCGCGCGTTCTGGCCGAGCACGAGGATCGAGGCGTAATCGATGTCGAAGTGCGGCAGCACGATGGCATCAATGGTCTTGAGCAATTCGTCGCGGTTGTTCTGCAAATCCGCGCGGCGCGCGTCCATGGTCTTGCCGAGGTCGTCGACAATGCCCTGCACCACCTGGTTGGGTGTGGCCGTGTCGGCGTGCGCTGGCGCGAACGCCGTCAAACCGAAAATACAAAGCAACAGGTATGCGATTTTCATGGTGGACTCCTATTCCTTCTTGTCGGCGGGCGGGGCCGCGGCGGCATCCTTCGACTTGTCGCCGGACTTGCCGGCATCGCCTCCGACCAGATACTTGCCGATCAGTTCCTCGAGTTGCATGGAACTTTGCGTCAGCACCACCTCGTCGCCGTTCTTGAAATTGTCCGGCGAGCCGCCCGGCTGCAGGGCAACGTACTGGTCGCCCAATAAACCGCTGGTGAATATGGCGGCGGCCGAGTCGTCCGGAATCCTGTAGCGATCGTCGATGGCGAGGGTGACCTTCGCATCGAGCTTTTCGGGCTCCAGCGCGATGGCATTGACGCTGCCCACCCGCACGCCTGCCACCTTCACCGGCGCGCGCAGCTTG
>DATIOA010000025.1:0-6937 GCA_035473575.1 Rudaea sp.
GCCAGCACGCGATTCAGATATGCAAGCTCGCGAACGCGCGGATTCGGATTTGCCAACAGGCCATTGATCGTTGCACGCGCAAACTTCTCGTTGCCGTGTTGGATCGCATAAAAGGCCAGCGCGGTGTTCGCGCGCACCGATCCCGGGTGATGCGTGGCTTCCTGAATCAACAGTCGCCCCTCGTCGGCCCAAACGAATGCGCGCGCATGTGCAGCCACGCCCAGCGCCAGGACGTAACCGCCTGCGGCCAGTCCAGCCAGTTTCCAACGTGGAAACACGTGGGGCCTTAGCCGGCGTGTGAGAAGTTCCGCCATGCCGGCCAGGGCCAGCAGCAGACCGAACGCGGGAAGGTAGTTGCGATGCTCGAAGTACGGTTCCAGGGGCAGGAAGGTCGACTCGATCGAGTGCGCGACGAGGAAGAAAAACCATCCGGCAAAAACACTCGGCGCACGTTTGCGCAGGCCGATCGCCAGCACGGTGATCGCGACCAGCGCCAAAAGCGCGAACACCGTGGATGGCGGAGACAGCAAGCCCGTGGATACGGCGAAATCGTCGTTGAACACACCCATTGCCGATCCGCGCGGAAGTAGTAGTGCCCCGACGTAGTCCAGCAATGCGCGGCCTTCCGAAAGCAGGCGCTCCGGCAAAGTGAAATCGCGAATGGCGTAGCCGGCGAGAAAGCGATCGGAATGCAGGGCGAAAAAGGCTGCGGCCAGTGCCGCCGGCACGATCAGAAACACGCCGTAGAAGATGGCAAGAATGCGCTCGGTGCCGGGTTGCCTCTGCTCAACGCGGTTTCCGCGGAAGTAGGCAATTTCGAAGATCAGGCACAAGGCGGGCGCAACAGCAGCGTTTTCCTTTCCCAGCAGGCCAGCGATCGTCAGTAGCGGAAACAGGACGAACAGCCCGCGCACGGCGCGACGTGTGTTCCCTTGTTCCAGCCAGACGCGTGCCGAAATGTAGGCCCACAGCGCCGCCAGCGTGAACAGGGTGCTGATTTGCGCCATGCGCTGAACGGCATACAACACCGTGCTGACATTGAGGGGGTGCAGCAGCCAGGCGGCTGCGAGCAAAGCCGCCGCAACATCTGCATGCCGGCGCAGATGCGGATCGCACGCCAGCGCCCGGCGCAACATCTGCCAGCCGACGAACCCGCACAACATGTGCACGATGAGGTTGCCGAGCTTGAATGCAAATGGATCGAAACCGCCGGCCCAGGCGTTGAGCATCAGCGTGGCCATCGACAACGAGCGGCCGAACAGACCCGATGCGTTGCCCAGCAAGACATGCTGCCAGGTGTTGTCGCCATGCAGCCAGTCGAGGATGGGGTTGAGATTGTTCGCGTCGTCCAGCACGAACGGGCCGTGCAGTCCGGTCCAGTACACCAGCACGGTCAGCAGCAGCGCCCCGACGAACAACCCTTTTGCGCTGCGCATCGATGCCCTCCCGGAACGCGTCAACTTATCCGTTGGAGCCTCCAGCGTATATCAACATCGATCGGTGCGGGGCCGCCACTGAAAAATTGCGACTGCAGTGCATCGGCGCGCGTCAAGCGGCAAAAAAAGAAACCCCGCCGAAGCGGGGTTTCCGTAGCAACAAAATTGCGGTAACTCAGCGGCACTCGGCCGGATAGTACTTCGCCGCGCTGCCGGAACCAGTGCAACTCCATATCGTGCCAACCGCGCCTGTTCCAGCACTGGGTGTGAACTTCAAGACCGTGTCCTTGGTCAAGGCGGTGCCGGTGACGGTGATGACGCCATTACCGGTGCAATCAGTCGAAAGCACGTTCTTGTCAGTCACGTTGCCGATAGCGACGGCTTTGCAGGCACTAGCGTCAACAACACCGCCTTTGTTGGCGATGTTCTCGGCCACCGTGGTCTTCATGCCATCGCCGATCACGGCCAGGCCCGAGACGCGGGCGCGGATGGTGTAGTCCTGATACGCCGGCAGAGCGATGGCGGCCAGGATGGCGATGATCGCGACGACGATCATCAACTCGATCAGGGTGAAGCCTTGTTGAGTCTTTTTCATGATTGGATCCTCTTGGATAGTCAGTTAGCTAACTTTGCAACGGTTGCCCCTGGGTTTCGTCTGCCTCCAGCTAGCCCACGCGTCCTTGGGGCGCATGGATGTCAACGGAAACCCTGCGGAAATTTAGCATGATTCATGCCATAAGCCACTTGGGACATGGCCTGCCTGAATGTGTGACGCGAGTCTCAAGCCCGGTTGGAAAGTCGAATTCACGGGCGGCGCCTGTGCTGGCATCCGTCAAAAAGTGACGCAGCGCGTCAGTTTCTCGGAGGTCTTTCCCACCCTGGAGCTGCTTAGTCGATCCCGAGCTTCTTCAGCTTGTAGCGCAGCGCACGGAAGGTAATCCCCAGCTTCTTGGCCGCCGCGGTCTTGTTGTAACGGGTCTCGAGCAGGGCTTTTTCGATGGCCTCGCGTTCGAGGTTGCTGATATAGCCCTCGAGGCCGCCGTCGCCATCCGCGCTTTCGCCGCCGTCGTCGTCCGCTTCGGCGGGCAGTGCGGTGGCTCTTTGCGCGGAAGCGGGTACGAGGCGCAGATCGTCCGGCTTGATGGTGTTCGATTCGCACAGCGCCACGGCGCGCTCGATCACGTTTTCCAGCTCGCGCACGTTGCCCGGAAATCCGTAGGCAAGCAGGGCGGACAGCGCATCGGGGGTGAGCTTTGCCGGCGGCTGTCCGTTGCCCTCACCGAGGCGTTCGAGCACGCGACCGGCGAGCTTGGGGATGTCGTCGCGGCGCTCGCGCAGCGGCGGCACGCGCAGTTCGATCACGTTGATGCGGTAATACAAATCCTGGCGGAAATGCGCGCTTTCCACGAGTTTGGCCAGGTTTTTGTGCGTGGCCGAGAGGATACGCACGTCCACCGGCACTTCGGCGCGGCCGCCGATCGGGCGCACGGCTTTTTCCTGGATCACACGCAGCAATTTCACCTGCATGTGGATCGGCAGTTCGGCCACTTCGTCGAGGAACAGTGTGCCGCCATTCGCGGCCTGAAAGAGTCCATCCTTGTCGGCCTGTGCGCCAGTGAAGCTGCCTTTCTTGTGGCCGAAGAATTCCGATTCCATGAGTTCGGACGGAATCGCGCCGCAGTTGACCGGCACGAACGGGCCGGATGCGCGCGGGCCCTGTTCGTGGATCAGGCGCGCGACCAATTCCTTGCCGACGCCGGATTCGCCGCTGATGTAGACCGGCGCCTGACTGCGCGCGAGCTTGGCGATGGTGACGCGCAGTTCGGCGATGGCGGGCGAGTCGCCGAGCATTTTCGCCGCACCCGCACTCGGCGGTTCGGTTTTTTTGTCTTCGGCGAGCTTGAGCGCGGTCTGCACCAGCCGCCGCAACATGGCGATGTCGACCGGCTTGGAGACGAAGTCGAAGGCGCCGGCCTTGAGCGCGTTCACCGCGGCATCGACATTGCCGTAGGCGGTGATCATCGCCACCGGCGTCTCGGCGTATTTCGCGTTGATGAGTTCGATGATTTCCTGGCCGGAACCGTCCGGCAGGCGCATGTCGGTGAAGCACACGGCGTATTTCGATTCCGCCAGCCGCTGCTTCGCTTCGCTGACGTTGCTGGCGGTTTCCACGCGCAGGCCCATGCGCCCGAGCGTGATGGTCAAAAGCTCGCGGATGTCGCGTTCGTCGTCGATGACCAGGGCAGTGGGATTGCTCATGGGTCGAAGTATACGGGAGCGGCGACCATTGGGAACCTCTGAAGAACCGTCGCGAGCGAAGGCAGGTCGCGCGCTGCCAGCGCGCAGGAACCGGAGTTTACTTGTGCGTAAATGAGGATTCCGAGCACTGCCGGCGTGCGAGATGTCGAGCGCAGCAGGTTATGCAGAGGTTCCGGCCGCGCGCCGCACCAGCACCGGCGCCGCCGGCAGGGTAATGCGGAAACAACTGCCGCCACCGGCCACCGGCACGAATTCGAGGGTGGCTTGATTGGCTTCGCACATCGTGCGCGCGAGATACAAGCCAAGGCCCGTGCCGTATTCGTGCGTGGTGAAGAACGGTTCGAAAATCTGCGCGGCGACTTTCGGCGGAATGCCGGGGCCGCGGTCGACGACCTCGATCAGCGGCGGGCCCTTGTCGCTGAGCATGCGCGCGACACCGCCACGCGTGCCGGTTCGCCGGGTTGGCGGCCGTAGCGCAGCGCGTTCTGCACGAGGTTCCAGACCACCTGCTGCAACTGCTGCGGATCGGCCAGCGCCTCGACCTGGCGCGCCTGCGTGATCGCGCGCAACTGGTCCGCGCCGATGTCGTTGCCGATTTTGTACTCGTCGACGAAATGCTGCGCCCACACCGAAAGGTCCAGGCTCTCCGGGCGCGAGCGCTCGCGCCGCGACAGTTGCAGGATGTTCTCGACGATCTCGTTCACGCGGCCGCAGTGGTTGTTGATGATCTCGACCATGCGCTTGTCTTCCTCGGACATAGACTCCGATTCGGCGAGCAATTGCGCGGAGTAGCTGATCGCGGCGAGCGGGTTGCGGATTTCGTGCGCGATCGAGGCCGACAGGCGGCCGAGCGAGGACAGGGTCAGTTCCTCGGCGCGGCGCGACACCAGCGAGGTGTCGTCGAGAAAGATCAGCACGTTCTCGTCGTCGTTCGACGACAGGCGCGTGAAGCGTGGAATCACCTCGGGCGTGCCGTCGGCGAGGGCTACAGCGGTGGAATCGATCTTGCCGGTGGTGCGCCAGTGGTACAGGCGGCGCGACAACTCCGGCGCGACGCTGCCGAGGTCGCGCTGGCCGGACTTGGGATTGCCGATCAGGCTCCACGCCGATTCGTTCCAGCGATGCACGCGGTTGGCGTCGTCCACCACCAGCACGCCGGTCTTCATGCGCCGGATGATGAGTTCGTTGATCTGGGCGAGGTTGGCGAGGTCGATGCCGCGCTGTTCGGCCAGCGCCTCGGTTTCGCGCAATTGCCGGCGCAGCACCAGGGCGAGCGCGGCGATCGCGAAGTAACCCAGGCCATACAGGCCGTATTCGATCAGGTTGCGGTCGCTGCCGTCGATGACGCGGCTGGCGACCGACTGGCCGATCACGCACAAGGTTGCCAGCGCGGCGAAGAAACTGGCCTGGCGCGACGGCAGCAGCAGCGCGCCGGCGCCTACATTGACCAGCAGAAGCATGGCGATCGCGCTTGGCGGATTGTCCAGCGCGAACAAGGCGATGGTGGAGGCGGCGATGTCGATGGCCAGCAGAATCGCGACCTTGAGGCGCAGTTCGTGGCGCCAGTATTCGGTACGCAGCAGGGCGTAGCCGGCGATGAGCAGGTAGGCGACCGCATCGATTTCGCCGAGCAGCGGGTGTACCAGGCGCAGGCGCGTGGTCAGCAGCGGGCTGAACAGGAGTCCGGCGATCACGAACGCCTGCAGCACGCGGAACAGGTTGAAGAAATACAGCTCGCGACGGTCGATGTCGCGCAGCGCGGGATCGGTGCGGGTGCGGGCGATGGTCGCGGAATTCACGGCGAATGCTTCATTTTCCCGAGTATACCAATGCCTTGCGCGGTGGCGCGGCCTTTTTTTTGCGGCCGCGATTGGCCACAATAGGCGACTCTCCCGCCGTGCCGGCGAATCTTCAGCAACGCGGCGCGGCTTCGCCCGAGGACTGCGATGAACTTCCACGAATACCAGGCCAAGCAATTGTTCGCCGACTACGGCATTCCGGTGCCGCCCGGCAAAATCGCCACCACGCCCGACGAGGCTGCCGCCGCGGCGCGCGCTCTCGGCGGCGACGAATGGGTGGTCAAGGCGCAGATCCACGCCGGCGGCCGCGGCAAGGCCGGTGGCGTGAAGCTGGTGAAATCCCCGGACGAAGCCAAGGCTGCGGCAGCGAAGATGCTGGGCACGAAGATGGCGACGTACCAATCCGGCGGTCGCGCGCTGCCGGTGAACACGGTGCTCGTGTGCGAGGCGACCGACATCGCCAAGGAACTGTACCTGTCCGTGCTCGTGGATCGCGGCACCAAGGCGATCTCTTTCATCGCCTCGGCGCGCGGCGGCGTCGACATCGAACAGGTCGCGCGCGAAAATCCGGAAGACATCCACACGCTGGAAGTGAATTTCGTCGAGGGCCTGCAACCGTATCAATGCCGCAAACTCGGCTTCGCGATGGGCCTGAACGCGAAGCAGGCGAACCAACTCACGAAGATCATGACCGGGCTGTATCGCCTGTTCAACGACAAGGACCTGTCGCTGGTGGAATTGAATCCGCTGGCGATCGTCAAGTCCGGCGACCTCGCGGCGCTCGACGGCAAGGTCAACTCCGACGACAACGCCGAGTTTCGCCACGCCGACCTCGCCGCGATGCGCGACGAGTCGCAGGAAGACCACGCCGAGGCAGTGGCCGCGCGCAGCAACCTCAACTACGTGACCATGGATGGCAGCATCGGCTGCATGGTCAACGGCGCCGGGCTGGCGATGGCGACGATGGACGTGATCAAGCTCGCCGGCGGCGAGCCGGCGAACTTCCTCGATGTCGGCGGCGGCGCGACCAAGGAACGCGTCGCCGAGGCCTTCAAGCTGATTCTTTCCTCGGACAAGGTGCGCTGCATCCTCGTCAACATTTTCGGCGGCATCGTGCGCTGCGACCTGATCGCCGAGGGCATCATCGCGGCGGTCAAGGAAGTGGGCTTGACGATTCCGGTCGTCGTGCGTCTGGAAGGCACGAACGTGGAGAAGGGCCGCGAGTTGCTGGCCAATTCCGGCCTGAAGATCACGCCGGCGCTGGATTTGAACGACGCGGCGCGCAAGTCCGTGGCCGCGGTGAAGGGATAAGACGATGAGCGTATTGATCGACAAGAACACCAAGGTCATCTGCCAGGGCTTTACCGGCCAGCAGGGCACGTTCCATTCCGAACAGGCGCTGGAATACGGCACCAAACTGGTCGGCGGCGTCACGCCCGGCAA
>DATIOA010000026.1:0-2829 GCA_035473575.1 Rudaea sp.
TAGTCGAGCACGTGGTAGCGGCCATCGAAGACGAAAATGAGGTCGGCGAAGCCGGTCAGCATGCCGCGCAGTTCGTTCGCGCGCAGATGCGCCGGCCAGATATCGGCGAATCCGTGCACCGCGCAGGCCGCGCGCAGTTCGCGCAACGACGCCGCGATCGGAAACTGGAATCCGAATTCGGCCACGCGCTCGGTCGCGGGCAAACCCATCAGGCGCAAGCCATTGCCCAGATCGGATTCACGCGTGCGTTCGAGCATGCGCAGCAACGCCGCCTCGGATTCAGGATTTTCGGCGCCCAGGCCTTCCGCGGCCAATCCGGCGAGAAGGACGGAGCGCTCGACCGGGCGCATGCCGGACTCTTCCAGCATGTTGTGCACGGCATCGCCGAAGCGTCGCCCGCGCAAGACGTCCAGCGCCAGCAATTCCGGATGCTCGGCCTCAACTGCCTCCGCGATGTCCGCCGTAGCGGATTCGGATTCGTCGGCCGCCGCCGCGTCGGCGTCTTCGGCGATGCGTCGGCGCGTGATGCCGGTGAAGCTGTGCAGCCATTCGAACGGACGCAGCGCGGGCAACGGCGAGCGCGGCGTGAAATCCGTGCGCACAATATCCGCCACGACGAGTCTCGCGTCGCTGCGCGACGCCGCATCGATGACGGCCATGCCGCCGAGTTTGCGCACGAGCGCCGGCAAATCCGCTTCGCCGAATGCGAGTGAGGATTTCTCCATCGCCTGCCGCAACAAGATATCGATGGCCGGAACTTGCCACGCCGCCGCATCCGCAGGCACGCCGCGATCCGCCCAGTACACGTGCAATGCGGATTGAGCGCGCGTCATTGCCACGTACAACAGGCGCTGGCGCTCGCGCAAATCCTCGGCGAAGTGAAGTTCGAGATTTTCGGCGAATTCGCCCGATCCGGCGTCGATGCACAGCCGGTCTTGCGCATCGTGAAAGCGCGGGACTTTCGGTTCGTGTTGACCGTCGCGCTTGGCGATGCGCCATGCCAACGGCAGGAAGACGATGGGGAATTCCAGGCCCTTGGCCGCATGCAGGGTCATGATCCGCACCGCGCCCGCATCCGATGCCTTGCGCAGGCGATAGTCGCGCTCACCGTCGTTTGCGCCATCGCGGCGCGTGCGCGCGAACCAGGCAATGACGCCCTCGATGCCGGATTCTTCCGCTTCGCGCGCGGCGATCAGTTCACCGAGATGACGCAGGTCGGCGAGGATGCGCTCGCCCTCGTCACGCCGCATCAGCGCCGCGGCACGTTGCGCGATCAGGTCCGCGACCGCGCCGAACACACCACGCGAGCGCGCCAACGCCTGCCATTGCGCAAATCGCTCCAGCTCGTGCTCGAACGCGGCCGGATCGTTCCGTAGGCCGAGGATGCCGCGCCAGTCATAGCCAAGCAGGGTCGTAGCCAGCGCGCCGCACACGGCACCGTCGTCGTCCGCATGCAGCATGGCGGCGAGGAACAATTCCAGTTCTTCGGCGGTTTCGCCATCGAACACGCTGTCGCGTCCGCTGCCCACGCACGGCACGCCGCGTGCGGTCAGCAACTCGCGCAACGTCCCGACATGCTTGTTGTTCGGCACCAGCACGGCAATGTCTTTCGGCACGACGCGATTGTTGCCAAGCGTGGTCGCCGAATCATTGAGCAATTCGACGATGCGTTCGACGCAGTCGTCGAGCGCGAGTTCGTCCAGCCGAGCGAGTGTGTTCTCCGGCTCGCCTTTCTTGCCCGGCGCCACGCCGCGAAACAAATGAATCTTCAGCGGGGCAACAAGATCGCCCTTGCAGCGCAATGCCGCGCCTTTCGCCCTGCCGCCGCAGCGCATGGGCTGATAAACGATGCGCGCATCGCCGAAACCGCCGTCGCTGGGGCCGTACAGCGCATTCAGCGCATCGACCAGCGCTTGCGTGGAACGGAAATTCGTGTCCATCGCGCGGCGTGTGGTCGCGCTTTCGCGCGCGTCGAGGTAGGCCGCGATGTCGCCGCCGCGAAAACCGTAGATCGCCTGTTTCGGATCGCCGATCATGGCCAGCCAGCCGCGCGGCGTGCGACGCGCATCGCGGTAGATGGCGTCGAAGATTTCGAACTGCTGCTTGTCGGTGTCCTGGAATTCGTCGACCAGCGCGAACGGATAGGTTTCGAACAAGGTTTGCGCGAATGCGCCACGCGCGTCGCACACGCGTTCGTGCACGTTGCGGATCAGCAGGGAATACGTCTGGCCCTGGCGCTGTTCGGCACGGCGCGGGATTTCCTCGCGGCAGAATTCGCTGGCGGCGACGAGCACGCGGCCACGGACGAATGCCTTGCGCTTGCGTGCCACAGGCCGCAAATGTTGCAGCTGTCGGATCAACGCATCGTCGCGCAACCGCAACGGTGCGTCGGTGCGCTGCTGTTCGTCGATCGTTTCCGCGTCGGGCATTTCTGCCAGCGTGTCGTACAAATCCGAATCGCCGCCGCTCTCCAGCGCATCGGCGATACGCAGCAGGCGTTTGCTCAGCAGGCTCTTGCGCGGCGCATACAGTTCCCGGTTTCCGGCCAATTCGCGCAATCGCGTGGCGCATTTCCCGGCACGCAACGACTCCACGCCGCGTGCCAATTCTTCCAGGCCATCCGCCGCCAGAATCCGCGCATCCTGCGCCAACAGGGCGCGCACGTCGTACAGCAACTTCTCCGGCCCGCCGCCGAACAGCTCCGATTCGGCGGGGTCCGCCGCAGCGTCGGCGAGGTAACGTCGGCGCCAGAAATCCTCGACGCATTCGCGCAGCAGCGCGTCTTCGTCCAGATTCGCCTGCGCGGCGGCGATGCCGGAATCCAGCGGA
>DATIOA010000027.1:0-5600 GCA_035473575.1 Rudaea sp.
GCGTTCGCGCACGCGCGATTCGAGTCGCGCATTCGCGTCGCGCACGGCGGCGTGGGCGCGCTCGCGGTCGGCGGCGGAGTGACGCAGGCGCCCGGCCATCGCGTCGAATTCGCGGCCGAGGTTGTCGAATTCGTCGCGCGGGCCGGGCCGGCGCGGCGGCAATGCGTCGCCATTGGCCAGCGCGCGGCAGCGTGCGGCGAGATCGACGATGCGGGCGAGAAAGCGCCGGGCAAGATGGCGTGCGAGCAACAACGCCGCCAGCACGCAGACGCAAAACGCCAGCGCGGCGTACAACCGCAGCTTGTACAAATCCCCGGAGTGCGCGACCTGTTCGGCGGCGACCCAATAGACGACCGCGCCGAACGTGCCGGCAACCACGATCACGGCGAACAAATGGCTGAGCAGCAGGCGCTGCCGGATGCCGAGCGCAAATCGCATCGTGCGTACCCCCTCTCCGCCGCCAAGTCTAGCAGGGCACGGCTTGCCCGGATGTGCGCCTTGCCCTAACCTCGCCCGATTCGTCTTGCCGACGGGGGAGAGCCGCGTGAGCCTGAAACTGCGCCTGATCGTGATGAATTTCCTCCAGTTCTACGTCTGGGGGGCTTGGTTGATCACGATCGGGCGCTACTGGTTCGAGAACCAGCACTGGTCCGGCACGAGCTTCGGCGCGATCTTCTCGACCATGGGCATCTCGGCCCTGTTCATGCCGGCATTGATGGGCGTGGTTGCCGACAAATGGATCAATGCCGAAAAACTCTACGGCGCGCTGCACATCGGTGGCGCGATCATGCTGGCGCTGGTGCCTTCGGCGGGCGACCCGCACACGCTGTTCTGGGTGATGCTGGTCAACATGATCTTTTACATGCCGACGATCGCGCTGGCGATCACGGTGGCCTACAACGCGCTCAAGGAAGACGGCAAGGACGTGGTGCGCGACTACCCGCCGATCCGGGTATGGGGCACCGTCGGCTTCATCGCCGCACTGTGGACGACCAGCCTGCTCGGACTGGAAACCTCGCCCGGACAGTTTTACGTCGCTGCCGCCGCATCGGCCCTGCTCGGTCTGTACGCCTTCACCCTGCCGCAATGTCCGCCGCGCATGAAGCGCGCCGAAAGCCGCTCCCTGCTCGACGTGCTCGGATTGACCTCGTTCCGCCTGTTCAAGGATCGCAACATGGCGGTGTTCTTCATCTTCGCCATGCTGCTCGGCGCGGCCTTGCAGTTGACCAATGCCTACGGCGGCACCTTCCTTGGCGAGTTCAGCAACAATCCGGCTTACAAGGACGCACTGGCGGTCCGGTATCCGGCGATCATCATGTCGATCTCGCAGGTATCCGAAACGCTGTTCATCCTCACGATCCCGTTTTTCCTGAAACGCTTCGGCATCAAGGCGGTGATGACGATGAGCATGATCGCCTGGTTCCTGCGCTTCGCCTTGTTTGCGTACGGCGATCCGGGCCCGGGCCTGTGGATGATCGTGCTCTCATGCATCGTCTACGGCATGGCGTTCGACTTTTTCAACATTTCGGGGTCCTTGTTCGTCGAGGGCCAGGCCGATCCGAAGATCCGCGCCAGCGCGCAAGGACTGTTCATGCTGATGACGAACGGTATCGGTGCCGTACTGGGCAGCGCGATCAGCGGCTGGATGATCGACCGCTGGTTCACCAGCGCGGCGGGCGTCAAGGACTGGCACGGCATCTGGACCGTGTTTGCGCTCTACTCGCTGGCGATGGCGATCGTGTTCGTGCCGCTGTTCAAGCACCGGCACACTCCGGTAACGGCGGTCGTGCCGACGCACTGACGCCATGGCGCAAGTCATCGTCGTCGGCAGCTACGTGCAGGACCACGCCTGGCTGGTCGAGCGCTTTCCGCGACCGGGCGAGACGCGTCGTGCGCACGGCTTCAATACCGGTCCCGGCGGCAAGGGCTTCAATCAGGCCGTCGCCTGCCATCGCCAGGGCGTGCCGACTGCCTACATCGGCGCGATCGGCGCCGATCACCTCGGCGCGATTGCGCAGGAATTCGCGCGCGCCGAAGGCCTGCCCTGCCGCTGGCAGATTCGCCAGGACGCCTCGACCGCGGCATCCAGCATCGTGGTCAACGCGCAAGGTGAAAACCAGATCGCGGTGAGCTTCGCCGCGAACGAACATCTGGATCCGGATTTCGTGCGCGCGCAGGACGCATTGTTCGCCGCGGCGAAAATCGTGTTGGTGCAGGCCGAAAACAATCTGGATGCGATTGCCGCCGCGCTCGATGTGGCCGAATGTCACCAACTGCTGCGCGTGTTCAATCCCGCTCCGGCCGTGCCTGAAATCGATGCCGCGCTGTTGCGCCGCGCGAACGTGATCACGCCGAACGAAACGGAATTCGCGCTGCTGTACGAGCGCATTGCCGGCACCGCGCTGGACGCGGCCACGCTCGCCGCGCGCACGACAGCCGAACTGCACGAATTGGCGCGCACACTCGGCGTGGCAACCGTCGTCGTCACGCTCGGCGCGCACGGCTGCTTCGTCTCGCACGGTGCCGACCGTCGCGGCGACGAACAGGCGCATTACCGCCTGCCGGTCGAAGCCGTACGAACCATCGACACCACCGGCGCGGGCGACGCATTTTCCGGCGCGCTTGTCGCCGCGCTCGCGCGTTTCGGCGAGGCGCCTTTCCATCGCGCGATCGAACACGCCAATCGCGCCGCCGCACTGTCCACCGAAACCATCGGCACCGCGCCGGCGATGCCGACGTTTGAGGCTGTGACGAAGCGGTTTGGACCGATTTGAAGCGGTTACAATTCGCCGATGAAAATCGGCCCCCATTCCATCGACCCGCCCATTGGCCTGGCACCCATGGCCGGCGTCACCGACAAACCGTTTCGCCTGCTGTGCAAGCGGCTGGGTGCCGGCATTGCCACCAGCGAGATGACGACAGCCGATCCGCGCCTGTGGGCGACGCGCAAATCGCGCCAGCGCATGGATCACGCTGGGGAAACGGCGCCGGTCAGCGTGCAGATTGCCGGCTACGACCCGGCCATGCTCGCGCAGGCGGCGCGCTACAACGCCGATCAAGGCGCGCAGCTCATCGACATCAACATGGGCTGCCCGGCGAAGAAAGTCTGTAACGTGTATTCCGGCTCGGCGCTGCTGCAGGACGAGCTGCTGGTGGCGCGGATTTGCGCCGCCGTGGTCGCCGCGGTCGACATTCCGGTGACGCTGAAGATCCGCACCGGCTGGAATCGCGACAACCGCAACGGCGTGCGCATCGCGCGCATCGCGCAGGATTCGGGCATCGCCGCGCTGGCCGTGCACGGGCGCACGCGCGCGGATTTGTATCTGGGCGAGGCCGAATACGACACCATCGCCGCGATCAAGCAATCCGTATCCATTCCCGTGTTCGCCAATGGCGATGTCGATTCGCCGCAAAAGGCGAAAGCCGTTCTCGACGCCACTCGCTGCGACGGCCTGCTGGTCGGCCGTGCCGCGCAGGGCCGGCCGTGGATATTCCGCGAGATCGCGCATTATCTCGCCAGCGGCGAGTTGCTTGCGCCGCCGAGCGCGGACGAGGTTTGCGAAATCCTGTGCGGACATCTGGACGCGCTGTATTCGTTTTACGGCGAAGTCCCCGGCGTGCGCATCGCGCGCAAGCACCTGGGCTGGTATGCCAAGGATCGTCCGGAGAATTCCGCATTCAGAGCCGTGGTCAACGCCGCTGAACGCGCCGACCAACAACTGCGCCTGACCCGCGATTATTTCGCCGCGTTGGCGGCAGATTACGCGCTCGCTGCATAGCCGTTTAGACGTCCGAAAATGAATCGCGGCAAAACGCCGCCGCGGCGAAGCTGCAAAGCCGTGCCGCACGTTGTATCATGCGCGGCCTTTCCCGTTCCCCTGTGCGGATATCCAGCCCGATGAGCAATTACCTGTTTACTTCCGAATCCGTGTCCGAAGGCCATCCGGACAAGGTCGCCGACCAGATTTCCGACGCCGTCCTCGACGCGATCCTCGCGCAGGACAAGCGCGCGCGCGTGGCCTGCGAAACCATGGTCAAGACCGGCGTCGCCATCGTCGCCGGCGAAATCACGACCAGCGCCTGGATCGACCTGGAAGCGCTGACGCGCAAGGTCATCCTCGACATCGGCTACGACTCTTCAGACGTCGGCTTCGACGGCGCCACCTGCGGCGTGCTGAACCTCATCGGCAAGCAGTCGCCGGACATCAACCAGGGCGTGGACCGCAAGAAACCCGAGGAACAGGGCGCCGGCGACCAGGGCCTGATGTTCGGCTACGCCTGCACCGAGGCGCCGGAATTCATGCCTGCGCCGATCTACTACTCGCATCGCCTCGTCGAGCAACAGGCCAAGGTGCGCAAGGCCGGCAAGCTGCCGTGGCTGCGCCCGGACGCGAAATCGCAGGTCACGCTGCGCTACGACAGCGCGCACAAGGTGACCGGCCTCGACGCCGTTGTCCTCTCGACCCAGCACGATCCGCAGATCAAGCATGCGGACCTGGTCGAAGGCGTGCGTGAACTCATCCTCAAGCCTGTGCTGCCGAAAAAATGGCTCGACGCGCTGGCGAAGAACAAGGTGCACATCAATCCGACCGGCAAGTTCGTGATCGGCGGACCGGTGGGCGACTGCGGCCTGACCGGACGCAAGATCATCGTCGACACCTACGGCGGCATGGCCCGCCACGGCGGCGGCGCGTTCTCGGGCAAGGATCCGTCCAAGGTCGACCGCTCGGCCGCTTACGCCGCGCGCTATGTCGCCAAGAACATCGTCGCCGCCGGCATCGCCGAGCGCTGCGAAGTGCAGGTGAGCTACGCGATCGGCGTGGCGCATCCGACGTCCATCTCGGTAACGACGTTCGGCACCGGCAAGATCAGCGACGACAAGATCGAGAAACTCATTCGCAAGCATTTCGACCTGCGCCCCTACGGCATCCTGCAGATGCTCGACCTGATCCACCCGATGTATCAGGCTACTGCCGCTTACGGCCACTTCGGCCGCAAGCCGCACAAGGTCAGCTACAAGGACGCCAAGGGCAAGACGCAGACCGCCACCGCGTTCTCGTGGGAAAAGACCGACCGTGCCGACGCGCTGCGCGCGGATGCGAAACTGAAGTAACGAAAGTCCCACCATGCAGTGGTCCATCCGCACGGCAGTGCGAGCGCTGCTCGCGTTCGCGCTGCCATTCGCCGCGGCACCGGTTTCCGCCGAGCCGGTACCGCCGCCGCTGGAACTGCTGCACATGCCCGGCAATTTCCTCATCGCCGGCACCGTGGCCGACATCAACCCGGACGGCCGCCTGGTTTTCGAGCGCAAGGAAGTCCTGTCCGGCAGACCCAGCCCACCGGAGCTGGTGGACGTGCGCGTGCCCGCATCCGTGCTGGCCACGGCGAAACCCGGCGAGCGCTACATCGTCGGCTATTCGATGTATCGCCCGAACGCTCGGCTCGGAAAGATGCTTGCGAACCCGGACGGCCCGACCCTGCTGACCAGCCTCGGACTGGAACCCGCCTTGTTTCGCGACGCGCCCGCGATCCGCGCGATCCTGGATGCCGGACGCAGCGAACATGGACGCGAGTCGCGGCGGTTCTACGATTTGATCATG
>DATIOA010000028.1:0-6228 GCA_035473575.1 Rudaea sp.
AGCGTGCGTCCAAGCAGATCGGCCAGTGCGGGCGGGTAATCGGCGCGTTCGCGCACCTGTTGCCAGCTGTCGGCCAGGCGCACCAGAACTCCGCGCACGCCGGCGCGTTCGAGTTCAAAACGGTGCAGGAAATCGTTGGCGGATTCGGACATGGCCGCAGGAGATGGGGCAGGCAAGCAGCAAATCAATGGCTGCGTCGACTATTGCACAAACCCGCGCCGGCGGTCATCTTTCGCGAGTCGAAAGATCGTGAACCGTGCGATGGCATTACAACCCGAGCGACGGCATGGCTTGTTGCGCCAGCTGTGGCGCTGGACCTGGCGCCTCGCCCTGGCGTGGGTCGTGCTGACATGGCTCGTCGTCGCCGTGCTGCGCTTCGTGCCGCCACCGACCTCGGCGTTCATGCTCGAGCGCCGCCTTCAGGCATGGAGCGTGGGCGAGAAGAATTTCAGCTTGCGCTACCACTGGGTGCCGTGGCGGGACGTGTCGCCGCAACTGCCGATCGCCCTAATCGCGAGCGAAGACCAGAAATTCCCGTTCCATCACGGCTTCGACGTGCAGGCGATCCAGGATGCGCTTGACGAAGCCGACGACGGCGAGCGCCTGCGCGGCGCCAGCACGATCAGCCAGCAGACGGCGAAGAACCTGTTCCTGTGGAGCGGGCGCAGCTTCGTGCGCAAGGGGCTGGAGGCGTATTTCACGGTGCTGCTGGAAATCACCTGGCCCAAGAGCCGCATCCTCGAGGTGTACATGAACATTGCCGAATTCGGCAACGGCGTCTATGGCGCAGATGCCGCCGCGCGCACGTTTTTCCACGAGGCGCCATCGCAACTCGACGGCTACCAGTCCGCGCTGCTGGCCTCGGTGCTGCCCAATCCGAAGCGGCTGCATGCCGAGCGTCCTTCCCCGTATGTATTGAGCCATGCGGAGTGGACGCAGCGCCAGGTGCGGCAATTGGGCGGGATCGGCTATTTGCCGCGGTGAGACGCTAACGTTTCTCGTACCAGACCCGGCTGCGATTGACCACGGCGACAACGCCGAGCATCAGGGGCACTTCAATGAGAACACCCACGACTGTCGCCAGCGCGGCGCCGGATTGAAAGCCGAACAGCGCAATGGCTGCGGCGACCGCCAACTCAAAAAAATTGCTGGCTCCGATCAAGGCGGATGGTCCCGCCACACAATGGGCTTCCCCGCCCAGACGATTCAGACCGTAGGCGAGCGCTGCATTGAATACGACCTGGATGGTGATCGGTACCGCCAGCAGCGCGATGACCAACGGTTGCCGCATGATGGCCTCGCCCTGGAAGGCAAACAACAGCACGAGCGTGGCCAGCAGGGCGAGCAGCGATAACGGGCGCAGTGCGCGCAGCACGGCCTCCAGTGTGCCCGGACTTCGGCGCAAGCGGACTCTGACCGCTTGGGCGAGCGCGAGCGGCAGCACGATGTAGAGTGCTACGGACAACAGCAACGTCGCCCACGGTACCGCGATCGCGGCGACCCCGAGTAGCAACGCGACGATGGGTGCGAATGCAAACACCATGATGGTGTCATTGAGCGCGACCTGGGTCAGAGTGAAGTTCGCCTCACCGTCCACCAGCTGACTCCAGACGAAGACCATCGCCGTGCACGGCGCGGCCGCAAGCAGAATCAGTCCGGCGATGTAGCTGTCGTGCTGGGCAGGCGGCAACCATTGCGCGAACAGGTGGCGGATGAAGATCCAGCCGAGCAACGCCATCGAGAAGGGCTTTACCGCCCAGTTGACGAACAAGGTGACGCCGAAGCCGCGCCAGTGTTGGCGTACCGCGCCGAGCGAGCCGAAATCCACCCGCATCAGCATCGGCACGATCATCAGCCAGATCAGCACTCCGATCGGCAGGTTGATGTGCGCAATCTGCATCGCCCCCAGTGCTTGAAAGGCTTGCGGGAACAGGCGACCGATGCCGATGCCGGCGAGAATGCACAGCCCGACCCAAAGGCTTAGCCAACGCTCGAACGCGCCCAGCGCCGGTTTGCTAGTACGCATCGGCGGGCAACTCGCGCAGCAGCGCCTGCACGCGGCTTTCAATTTCGTCGCGTACCGAGCGGAACCCGTCGTCGGGGAGATCCTTCGGATCGGGCAGTGCCCAATCCTCGCGCCGTGTGGCGGCAACCCACGGACAAGTATCCCCGCACCCCATCGTCACCACGACGTCGAACGGTGCGGCGCCGATATCCTGCAACGACTTCGAAAACTGCTTGCTCAGGTCGATGCCGCGTTCGGCCATCATCGCGATCGCACGCGGATTGATCTGGCCGGACGGCCGCGACCCGGCCGATCGCGCGTCCACGCGCGCGCCGCCGTGCGCGCGCGCGAACGCCTCCGCCATTTGACTGCGGTTGGAATTTTCGACACAGACGAACAGGATGCGCTTCATCCGCCGCAGCACGCGTTGTCGGTCGACTGCGGACCGCAACAGGCGCTTGCCGCAGCCGGTTTCTGTGGCCCGCAGCAAGTCGCCGCCAGCTCGGGCGCGAAGTACGCCGTTGCCGCGCCGTGCGTATAGAAACTCTCCCAGCGCACGCCTTGCGGGTCCTCGCTCCAGTACTTGTCCGAATGCGCGTAGCAGCAGGTCGCGCCGGTCTCGGTCAGGCGCAGGGCGTCGGCGGCCTTGAGGCGTGCGCCGATCTGCTCGAGCTCGGCCGGGTCGTCCGCCTGCAGGCCGAGGTGATCCAGGCCCGGCGTGCGGGCGCCGCACGAAATCGCGAAATTCACGCGCGGATCGTCGAGCATCCACTTCGCGTAATCGTCCTTGCGCACGCTCGGCTCGGCGCCGAACAGTTGCGAATAAAAACGGATGCTCTGGTTCAGGTCCTGCACGTTGACGTGGACATGGAAGCGTTTCATTTTCGGGTTCTCCTTCTGGGTTTGCCCGGCGCCGGGGCGCAGGCGGAATCAGGGCCGCACGGTTCGCCCGCGCAGCAGTTTTCGGTGAGATGGGCGAGCAGGGAGTTCATGCGCGCATAGTCGGCATGGCACCAGATGTTGCGGCCCTCGCGTCGGCTGGCGACGAGACCGGCATGGCGCAGGACATTCAGGTGGTTGGTCAGTGTTGCCGCGGCGTGATGCGTCCTTGTCTGCAGCGTACCGACGGTCAGGCCGCCGGCACCGGCTTGCACGAGCAAGCGGAAGATCTCCAGGCGCCGCGTGTGGGCGAGCGCCTTGAGTCCGGCAATGGCATCTGATGATTTCATAATTCCGGAATTATGGAAATAAATTGCGACGTGTCAAGTGCCGCGAGGGCCCACGGTTTCACGGTTGGTCGCCTTTCGGCTAGCATGCGGGCCATGCAAACCCTCAGCGTCGTGGTTCCGGCCTACAACGAAAGCGCGGGCCTGCGCGAATTCCACGCACGCCTTGCCGCCGTATTCGACACGCTCGATCTGGAGTGCACCGCGCTGTATGTCGACGACGGCAGCCGCGACGACACCTGGGCCGTGATGGAAGCCCTGCGCGCCGGCGATACGCGCGTGGCGACGCTGAAACTGAGCCGCAACTTCGGCAAGGAACTGGCGATGACGGCTGGGCTGGATGCCGTCGACAGCGACGCCGTCGTCGTGATCGATGCGGACTTGCAGGATCCGCCGGAACTGATAGAGCAATTCGTCGCCGCATGGCGCGAAGGGTACGACGTGGTGTACGGCACGCGGGCCACCCGTGCCGGCGAAAGCGCCCTGAAAAAATTCACGTCCGCCACGTTCTATCGCGTGATGGAACGCCTGAGCCACACGCCGGTGCCGCGCGATACCGGCGATTTCCGCTTGCTGAGCCGGCGCGCGCTCGAAGCGCTGAAGAAAGTTCGCGAACGCCAGCGCTTCATGAAAGGCCTGTTCGCCTGGGTGGGATATCGCCAGCGGGCGATCGTCTACGAGCGCGATCCGCGCTTCGCCGGAAAGAGCAGTTTCAACTACTGGCGGTTGTGGAATTTCGCGATCGAGGGCATCACCTCGTTTTCCACCGCGCCGCTGCGGCTGGCGACCTACCTCGGTCTGTTGACCGCATTCGCCGCGTTCGTGTTCGGCGTGTTCGTGTTCGTCAAAGCCGTGTTCTACGGCGATGTGGTGCGCGGTTATCCGACGCTGCTGCTCGTCATCCTGTTCCTCGGCGGCGTGCAACTGATGGCGCTGGGCATGATTGGCGAATACCTCGGACGGCTGTACATGGAAGTCAAACAGAGGCCGCTATACCTGATCGACGAGCACCATTCGGTCGGTTCGCGGTGACGATCGCGGACTGTTTTGTCCGGCGGAAAATACGGTTATAGTCCGAAGCGGGGATGGGTCGTTTGGCTGACAAGCGATCCGCTGTTTCGATCGCGGGGAAATCACATGAAAATGTTCATTGGCGGTCTGGCGCTGGCCGGACTGCTGGCCGGTGCGTATGGATTCTGGATTGCCGCGGACAGCGCGCGCCATGGGTTGTTCGAGGCAGCGCAGGAAGCCGACGGCGGCCGCACGCCCGGGGATGCCGACTTCAACGCGATTCGCCTCGGCTACCACGGCGACCCGACCGATTTTCGCGTCGAGCCGAAATGGTACGCGCAAGCGGCAAAGCAGGAGGCGCGCATCGCCAGAAGCATGCCGCGCGGCGCCAAAACCTACGCCAGGACGGCGAACAGCCCGCTCGCCCTTGATCCCAGCGCATTCACCTTGCTCGGGCCGCAGCCGCTGGCCGGCGAGGGTTTCGGCGCGAACCGTGCGGCGGGGCGCGTCAACGTGGTGGTCAGCGATCCCGACGACGCCACTGTCGCCTGGCTCGGCGCGGACGGCGGCGGCATCTGGAAGACGACGAACTGCTGCTCCACGAACACATCGTGGACGGTGAAAACCGACTTCCCCGAACTCGCCAGCATGGCCATCGACGACATGACGATGGATCCGAACAACCACAACGTACTGTACGCCGGCACTGGCGACCTGAACTACGGTTCGTTCTCGTTCGGCTCGGCCGGCGTACTCAAGAGTAGCGACCGCGGCGAGACCTGGGCGTTGCTCGGCACCGACGTGTTCACCATGATGTACGCGCCGTCCGCCGGCGGCTACCCGCAGTACCAGGCGATCGGCAAGGTGGTCGTCGATCCGAACAACTCGAACAACGTCATTGCCGGCACCAAGACAGGTCTGTACTTCTCCAACGACGCCGGCGTGAACTGGACCGGCCCGTGCTACACGAACAACTACGCCACCGGCAGCGGCGCGCAGCGCCAGGACATGACCGGCCTCGCCGCGGTCAACACCGGCAGCGCGACGATGCTCTACGCCGCCGTCGGCACGCGTGGCACTGCCACGCCGGTGCAGCCGGATCTGGGCAAGAACGGCGCCAATGGCGTCTACAGCGCGGCCATGCCGGCGAGCGGTTGCCCCGCGCTCGGCGCGTGGACCCTGCTCAACAGCGGCATGCCGGCGACGCTCGGCAACGGCACGCCGAGCACCACTTATGGCCGCATCGAGATCGCGGTGGCGCCGAGCGAGCCGCAGACCGTGTACGCGATGATCTCAGACATCGGCTCGAGCGGCATCTACGGAATCTACAAGACCACCACCGGGGGATCGAGCTGGACGAAGCTGGCCAACCCCGACGGTACGCAGCCGGATACGGGCACCAAGGTCGGCACGCAGATGTGGTACGACGCGGGGCTGACCGTATCGCCGACCGATCCGAACACCTTCTTCATCAGCACGGTGGAATTGCTGGTGTCCAAGAACAGCGGCAGCAGCTACGTCAACCTGACCGGCGCGTACAGCGGCGGTCCCGTGCATCCCGACAACCATGCGCGCGCCATCGTCGGGGGCGATGCGAACAAGATCATCAACGGCAACGATGGCGGCGTCTACTACATCACCAACGCAACCACGGCGACGAGCTACACCAATGCGACGTGGACGGACATGAACAACAACCTGCCGACCATTGAGGTCTATGGCGGCGACATCAGCGCGAACTTCGCCACGTCCGGCACGCCCAAGGCCGCCGCCGGTTTCCAGGACAACGGCAGCGCCTATGTGACCTACGGTGGCACGCCGGGCACGGCCACGTGGAATGCGAACAACGGCGGCGACGGCTTCTATTCGCGCATCGAGCCGGTGAACGGCACGCGCTTTTATTCGTCGGTGTACACGCGCAAAGGCATGTGCATAGCAGCGCATTCGCGTCGCCTCACGCGCCGCGGTGCTAACCTCACCTGACAG
>DATIOA010000029.1:0-7220 GCA_035473575.1 Rudaea sp.
ACCAGGCGCTGGCCCTCGTCCTCGATGCGGATTTCCCAGACCTGCGTGCTGCGGCCGATGTGCAGCGCGCGCGCCGTGCCGGTGACGATGCCGGACTTCACGCCGCGCAGGTGGTTGGCGTTGATTTCGATGCCGACCACGATCTCCCGCGCCGGATCGACCAGCATCATGCCGGCTGCGCTGCCGAGCGTTTCGGCGAGTGCCACGGAAGCGCCGCCGTGCAGCAATCCATACGGCTGATGCGTACGCGCGTCCACGGGCATCGTCGCGCGCAAGAAATCGTCGCCGACTTCGGTGAAGACGATGCCTATCGTTTGCATCATCGTGTCGCGGTTCAGCGCATTGAAGCGGTCGAGGGTGACGGGTTTTTTCCAGATCGGCATGGCGCTTCTCCAAACATGTCTCGCGCGAGCATAGCAACATCGGCGACGACATTTCGGCGACAATGGCCGGGTGGAATTCACCGTGACCTTGCAAGGCAGCGGCAAGCGGTTCGCCGTCGCAGAGGACGAGAGCGTGCTCGACGCCGCACGCCGCGCGGGGCTGGCGCTGCCGTATTCGTGCCTGTCCGGCGTCTGCGGCAGTTGCAAGGCGACACTGGTATCCGGCGATTGCCACTATCCGCGCAATCCACCGCGCGCACTGAACGCGGCGGAAGTGGCGCAGCGCCAGGTGCTGCTGTGCCAGGCCGTGCCGCGTTCGGACCTCACCGTCGCGGCGCGCGAGGTAGCCTCGGTCGCGGCCATGCCCAAGCGCGTGCTCGCGCTGAAACTGATCGACAAGACTTTGCTTGCGCCCGATGTGATGCGCTTGCGCCTGGCGCCAGCGTCGGATGAATCGTTGAACCGCCTGCCCGGACAATATCTCGATGTGTTGTTGCCCGGTGGCAAACGCCGCGCGTTTTCCATTGCCAACGCTCCGCACACCGGCCGCGAGATCGAATTGCACGTGCGCCACGTCGCCGGCGGCGACTTCACCCGGCACGTGTTCGCGGACCTCGAACCCGGCGCGACGCTACGCGTGGAAGGCCCGCTCGGCACCTTCGTGCCGCGCGAGGATTCCGAACGCCCGCTGCTGTTCGTTGCCGGCGGCACCGGCTTCGCGCCCGTCAAGGCGCTGATCGAACATTTCCTGCACCTGGGCACGCGCCGCGCGATGACGTTGTATTGGGGTGCGCGCGCAGCACAGGAGTTGTATCTGCGCAACCTGCCGGAAATCTGGACGACGGTGGCGCCAAGCCTGCGCTTCGTTGCCGTGATTTCAGCCGAGGGAAACGGCGAACACGAACGCAGCGGCCTCGTGCACGAAGCGGTATTGCACGACCATCCGGATTTATCGGGATTCGACGTCTACATGAGTGGTCCGCCCGCGCTGATCGACGCCGGCCGCCGCGCCTTCGTCGCCGCCGGCCTGCCGGAAGACCGCCTGTTCTACGATTCCTTCGACTACGCGCCGGATGTGCTGGCGGCGATCCTGCGCGGGCGCGCGGGGATTGCCGAATCCTGACGCAAACACAAACTTACGCGCGCTCGGGTATGCTGCGCTCGCATCCTGGCGGGAGGTGCACATGATCGCTCGCATCTGGCGCGGCATAACCCAGGCCGACAAGGCCGACGATTACCTGGCCTATCTGCAGGAAACCGGGCTGAAGGATTACGCGTCCACAACCGGCAACCGTGGCGTGACCGTGCTGCGCCGCGAACAGGGCGAGCACTGCGAGTTCATGCTGGTGTCGCTGTGGGATTCGATGGATGCCGTGCGCGCCTTCGCCGGCGAGAATCCCGACAAGTCGGTCTACTATCCCGAGGACGATCGTTATCTGCTCGACATGGAGCCGCTGGTGCGGCACTACGAGGTGGCCGAGCAGATCGTGCCGGAACCTGCGGAACCCAAGCCGACGAAGAAGCGCAAATAGCGATTATTTTTTCTTCGGAATATACAAATCCGTGATCGTGCCTTCGTAGACTTCCGCGGCCATGCCGACGGATTCCGATAGCGTCGGGTGCGGATGCACGGTGAGCGCGATATCGCCGGCCTCGCAGCCCATCTCGATCGCGAGCGCGAGTTCGGCGATCAGCTCCCCGGCGTTCGGGCAGGTGACGCCGGCGCCGATGATGCGGTGCGTGGCCTCGTCGAAGATGAGCTTGGTGAAGCCTTCGGTGCGCGCGATGCCGATCGCGCGGCCGGACGCGGCGTGCGGGAATTTGCCGATGCCATAGGCTATGCCGGCCTTCTTCGCCTCGCCTTCGGTGAGGCCAACCCAGGCGATTTCCGGATCGGTGTACGCTACCGACGGAATCACGCGCGCAACGAATTCGCTTTTCTGGCCCGCGCAGACTTCGGCCGCAACCTTGCCTTCGTGCGTGGCCTTGTGCGCAAGCATAGGATTGCCGACGATGTCGCCGATCGCGAAGATATGCGGCACGTTGGTGCGCATCTGCTTGTCGGCGGGAATGAAGCCGCGATCCGTGACGTTTACGCCGGCCTTGTCCGCATCGATCTTCTTGCCGTTCGGCGCGCGTCCGACGGCGACCAGCACGCGATCGAACACCATCGGTTCCGGCGCTTCATGCTTGATTGGATCAGCTCCCTCGAACGTCGCTTTCAATCCGGCCTTGGTCGCTTCGATCTTCGCGACCTTCACCTTGAGATGGATGCCGGCATAGCGCTTGGACAAGCGCTGTGCGAGTGGACGCACCAGATCCGTATCCGCGCCGGGCATCAGCTGATCGAGCAGTTCGACGACCGTCACTTGCGCGCCGAGCGCGTCATAGACGCAGGCCATCTCAAGACCAATGATGCCGCCGCCAACGACAAGCACTTTTTTCGGCACGTCGGTGAGCAGCAGCGCATCGGTCGAATCCATCATGCGCGGATCTTCCCAGGGGAATCCCGGCAGTTTCACCGCCTGCGAACCGGCGGCGATGATGGCTTTTTCGAAACGCACGAGCTTCTTGCCGTCTTTCGTCTCGACTTCGATTTCATTGGGCGAAACGAACTTTCCGGTGCCTTGCACCACCGTGACCTTGCGCTGCTTGCCCATGCCGGCAAGGCCGCCGGTGAGCTGCGCGACGACCTTGTCCTTGAAGCCGCGCAACTTGCCGATGTCGATTTTCGGCGCGCCGAATTCGATGCCGATATCCGCCGCGTGCGCGGCCTCGTCGATCACCTTGGCCGCGTGCAGCAACGCCTTGGACGGAATGCAGCCGACGTTGAGACAAACGCCACCGAGTGCGGCGTAGCGCTCAATCAATACCGTGTTTTGTCCGAGGTCGGCGCTGCGGAACGCCGCCGTGTAGCCGCCGGGTCCGGAGCCGAGTACGACGACCTGGCATTCAATGTCGGCTTTGCGACCTGAGGCATTCGCCGCCTGCGGCGCGCTGCTTTCGCTTCCCCTGCTTGCGGGGGAAGCTGCCGTGGCAGCGGCTGAAGGGGGCATGCCCCCCTCCGCCTTCGGCACCTCCCCTCGCTGCGCAGGGGGAGGAACGGCGACCGGCGCGGCCGCCGCGCCTTCGGCATCGATGATCGCGACGACCGTGCCTTCGGAAACCTCGTCGCCGAGCTTCACCTTCACGTCCTTGACCACGCCGGCCACCGTGGATGGCACTTCCATCGTCGCCTTGTCGGATTCGAGCGTGACCAGACCATGGTCCTTTGCCACCGTGTCGCCGGGTTTCACCAGTACTTCGATGACCGGTATATTTGTATAGCTACCGATATCCGGAACCTTGACTTCCGTCGTCGCCACGGCGTGCTCCCGTTATTTGTTGCGTTGTAGCGCAGCGCGAAAGCGCGCGCGCCAATCGTTGCGGCGCTCTTCGAGCACGCTTTCGCGTTCGGCATGCAGGGACTCGGCGGACGCTTCGTGCGCCAGCGCCTGCTCGACTTCGTCGACGGCCCCGGCTGGCGCGGCCGGCTCCGCGGCGGACGCTGCCGGCACTGCGACAGGAGCGGGTGCGGACGCCGGCGCTTCGTGTCGCGTCGCAGCGGGCGTGCGGATGGCCGCGCGCAATGCGCCGAGCATGTGCGCTTCGCTTTGCGCTTCGTCGCGCAGGCGTTCGACCTCGGCGTGGCGCGCTTCGACCAGCACGCGCGAGCGCGCATTCGCGTAGTCGATCGACTGGCGGATGTCGGGCAGGTGGTAGTCGTCGACGTCGATCAGCAGGCAGTCGAAGACGATGTAGCCATCCTCGATCCACAGGCCGTGGCGCTTGAGCTCCACGCGCGAATTGCGCTCTTCGAAGAACAGCCGCGTCCACTCCGGATTCGGATCGCGATTGAGTCTCAGGTGCAAGGTGCGCATCGACGAATGCACGCGCGACCAGGTCGTGCGGTTCACGTCCAGGTCGACGATGACGATGTCGGTGAATTCTTCCATGGCAGTCATCTGGATCGGGTCAGAGCAGGCTGCGGCGCATGTCCGCGAGCAGTTGCGCGAGGAAAGCCGCGAAGCGAGCCGCGGCCGCACCGTCGATGACGCGGTGGTCGTAGCTGAGCGACAGCGGCAAGGTGAGTCGTGGCGCGAAGGCCTTGCCGTCCCACACTGGCTTGATCGCCGATTTGGACACTCCCAGGATCGCGACTTCAGGTGCATTGACGATCGGCGTGAACGCCGTGCCGCCGATTCCGCCGAGCGAGGAAATCGAGAAGCATCCGCCGGACATGTCGGCCGGGCCGAGCTTGCCGTCGCGCGCCTTCTTCGCCAGTTCGCTGGTTTCCTGCGCGATCTCGACGAGCCCCTTTTGATCGGCGTTTTTCAGTACGGGCACCACGAGACCATTCGGCGTGTCCGCGGCGAAGCCGACGTGGAAGTATTTCTTCAGGATCAGGTTTTCGCCGGACGCATCGAGCGAGGAGTTGAAATCCGGGTACTTCTTCAGCGCCGCGACAACCGCCTTGACGATGAACGCGAGCATGGTGAACTTGATCCCGCTGCTCTTATCACTACGACCCTCATTCTCCTTGTTGAGCTGCACGCGCAGCGCTTCCAGATCGGTAACATCCGCCTCCTCGTGTTGGGTGACGTGCGGAATCATCGCCCAGTTGCGGGCGAGATTGGCGCCGGAGATTTTCTTGATCTTCGACAGCGTGCGCGTTTCGATTTCGCCAAATTTGGAGAAGTCCACGGCGGGCCAGGGCAGCAGGTTCAAGCCGCCGCCGCTTGCGGCACGAACAGGACCGCCGCCTTCGAGGATGCGCTTGACGTGGGCGCGCACGTCCTGCTTGGTGATGCGGCCGTTGCGCTCGCTGCCGGTGACTTGGGTCAGGTCCACGCCGAGCTCGCGCGCGATCATGCGCACCACGGGACTCGCCAGCGGCACCTTGCCGGGCAGGACGGTGTCGGCCCCGAAGGCGACCGGGGGGGTGCTCGTGCGCAATGGCGCGGTAGCCGACGCAGGCACCGCCGGTTGTGCGGTCTTGGGTGCTGGAGTTTCGATCTTCGCTGGAGCGGATGCCGGAGCAGGTGTCGCAACGGGTGCGGGTGCTGTATCCGACTTTGCCACCGCCTCGCCCGCCTCGATCACGGCCACCACCGAGCCTTCGGAAACCTCGTCGCCGAGTTTGACCTTGAGTTCCTTGACCACGCCAGCGAACGGCGCCGGCACCTCCATCGTGGCCTTGTCGGATTCGAGCGTGACCAGGCCCTGGTCCTTGGCGACGGTGTCGCCAACCTTGACCAGCACCTCGATCACCGGGATGTTGGTGTAATTGCCGATGTCCGGCACCTTGGCTTGTTTGAGTTCGGCCATGCGTCCTCCCTGCGGAAACCCCGTCGCCGGCGAGGCGGGGGAATCCCCATGATAATCCGAACCGCGACCAGACGAAAAAAAAAGACGGGCGCCATGGCACCCGTCCGGTCGGATCACTGCGGGGCGGGATCTAGCCGCCGCGCGTGGTGTCGTCGTGCTTCTTGCGGTAGACGCGGTCGCTCTGGTGGTTTTCCTTGCCTTGCGTGCGCGCCTGCTCGCGGGCGCCGACGCGACCGTTACGGGCGGCGTTCGCCTCGGAGCGATCCGCATGCGCCTGGCCGCGTTCCAGCGCGCCGGCCTCGTGGTTGCTCAACTGGCCCGAGCGGATGCCCTGGTTGATGCGCGCCTGCTGGTTCGCGTTGCGCTGCACATCGGCCTGCATGCGCTGGGACGATTTGGAATCCGGATTGCCCGTCGCGGTGTTGTGCTTGTCCTGGTACACCTGCCGGCTGGCCTGGTTCTGCTCGCGCTGGATCTGCGCCTTTTCCTGCGTCGTGAGCGTACCGTCCTTCATGTCGCGCGCCTGGGTGCGGTCGATGCGCTGTTCGTCGCGCTCGAGAGCGCCGGCTTCCTTGGTCGTAAGCTGGCCCGATTTCAGGCCCTGTTCGACGCGGTTCTGCTGATTGGTGTCGCGCTGGGTTTCGCTGGCGGCGTTCTGGGCCGGGGCGCCGGCCGAAAACAACAAGCCGATGGCCAGGACGAGGATGGTGCGTTGCATGGAAATCTCCGTGGGTTGGGTGGGATGCCTGACCCTGCACAACGCGGCAGTCCGGTGCCGGTTGACGCTGGCGGCCCAGCGGTACGCGGCGGCGGCAAATGGTTAAAGTTTGCTCATTCTGCGGGTAATGGTACGTTTATACTGGGGCGAGGTAGGGAGTGCACCCATGTTGAGCATAATCCTGGTCCTGCTGCTGGCGGCTTGCGCCGGGCTCGGCTATGCACTGATGCGCACGCGCCAGCAGATGCTGGTCCTGCGTGCCGGCCATGCCGAGTCCGAAGATGAACTCAAGCGCCTGCAGGCCAGCCAGTCGCAGGTCATCCACACGACCAAGCTCGCCTCGCTCGGGCAGATGGTCGCGGGCGTGGCGCACGAGATCAACACCCCGCTCGGCTTCGTCAAGAGCAATGTCGAGGTGGTCGGCGACCTGCTCGACGACTACCGCAAGCTGGTCAAGCAGTACGACGCGGCCGTGCAGATCTGCCTGCAACCGGTCGATCTCATTTTCAACGCCGACAAGGCCAGCCTCGACAAGCTGGTCAAGCATGTCGAGGAAGCGCGGCGCAAGCTGTTCGAGGCGCGCGCCGCGGTGGAAAAAAGTCCATTGCTCGAGGACGCCAAGGAATTGCTTGGCGACGCCAGCGAAGGTCTCGCGCAATTGTCCTCGCTGGTGCTCAATCTGAAGGGCTTCTCGCGCGTGGACCGCGACGGCATGGACACGATGGACCTCAACGAAGGCATCGAAAGCGCGC